>CAMDKY010000001.1 GCA_945901245.1 Polynucleobacter meluiroseus
AACCGCCCGAAGGCGGTTTCGCTGGCATGCAAAGTAGCCTACTCGCGCGAAGCCTTCTTGCGATCATGCTCTTTTAAGTGTCGTTTGCGCACGCGAACGCTTTTGGGGGTTACTTCAACCAACTCATCGTCGCTAATGAATTCCACTGCGTACTCTAAGGTCAGGTCGATTGGTGTAACCAGGCGCACGGCCTCATCGGTCCCAGAGGAGCGCACGTTGGTTAGCTGTTTACCTTTAATTGGATTAACCACTAAGTCGTTATCGCGACTGTGAATACCGATCACCATGCCTTCGTATACGGGATCGCCATGCTTCACAAACATACGGCCGCGGTCTTGTAACTTCCAAATGGCATAGGCGACAGCCTCACCATCATCTTGACTGATCAGCACGCCATTATGACGTTCGCCCAAAATACCGTCTTTCGCAGGGGCGTAAGAATCAAAAGTATGACTCATCAAACCATTGCCACGGGTCATGGTCATAAAGTCACCCTGAAAACCAATTAAGCCACGGGCAGGAATGCGGTACTCCAGACGCGTACGCCCTTTTCCGTCACTCACCATATCTTGCAGCTCACCTTTGCGCTTGCCTAAATCTTCCATCACGGCACCCTGAGTAGCATCTTCGACGTCAACCGTTAAATTTTCATACGGCTCCATCTTCACGCCATTCTCTTCATGAAAAACGACGCGTGGACGGGATACTGCCATTTCGTAGCCTTCGCGGCGCATAGTCTCTACCAGAATAGTGAGGTGCAATTCACCGCGGCCTGATACTTCAAACACCGTATCATCATCTGTTTCTTTTACGCGCAATGCCATATTGGACTTTAATTCACGATCTAAGCGTTCACGGATCTGACGGCTAGTCACAAACTTACCTTCACGACCTGCAAATGGGCTCGTGTTCACCATAAAGTTCATAGTTAAGGTTGGTTCATCGATCTTCAGCATAGGTAATGCTTCAGGCGTATCAACAGCACAAACAGTGGTACCAATAGCTAACTCTTCAATGCCGTTAATCAATGCAATATCACCAGCAAAGGCTTCTTCAACTACCTCGCGCTCCAAGCCTTTAAATTTGAGTACTTGATTAACACGCCCTTTAAATGGGACACCTTCTGGGCCATTCATGCAAATCACTTCCATGCCCGGCTTAACACGACCACGGTTCACACGACCAATACCAATCTTTCCAACATAACTGTTGTAATCAATTGAAGAGATCTGAAATTGCAAAGGACCATCCGGATTATCGTCACGGACAGGAACATGCTGTAAGACAGCATCGAACAGAGGACGCATATCGCCCTCACGTACATCTTCTGTGAGGCCTGCATAACCATTTAAGCCAGATGCGTAGATGATTGGGAAATCGAGTTGCTCTTCCGAGGCGCCCAGTTTGTCAAATAATTCAAATGTGGCGTTGATCACATAATCACAGCGCGCACCGGGGCGATCGACTTTATTAATCACGACGATTGGCTTGAGGCCTAAGGCCAGGGCTTTTTTAGTCACGAAGCGGGTTTGTGGCATAGGGCCTTCAACCGCATCAACTAAGAGCAAGACACCGTCGACCATCGACAGCACGCGCTCCACTTCACCACCGAAGTCAGCATGTCCTGGGGTATCAACAATATTGATATGGGTGCCGTTGTACTCTACTGAGCAGTTCTTGGACAAAATAGTAATGCCACGTTCTTTTTCAAGATCATTCGAGTCCATAACTCGTTCCGTCATTTTTTCATTGGAACGGAAGGTGCCCGATTGGCGCAACAATTGATCCACTAAGGTGGTTTTACCGTGGTCAACGTGGGCGATGATGGCGATGTTTCGAAGTGCGCGTTTAGTCATGTGAAGCTTCTAAAGTTAAAAATAAGGTTAAGGGGCTTGTGAAATCAAGCGTTTAGGGTGCAGTACGCCGGAACGCCAATCTGCCGTACCGATGAAATTATGGGGAGCCGCTGTAGCACGGTAAATGCGAACCAAGGCTTCAGCCAAAGGAAACTTCGCACTTGCGGCCAAAGGAACCCGTTGACCCATTTCCAAGCGTTTGGCTTGCTGTTCATCCACGGTAAGGTGGGGTAAGGTTTGCAATAAGGCATCGATTGGTAAGACAAAATCCGCATGGTTTGTGCTTGAGCGCAATAGATCATCTAAAGAGATCGATTGACTCAAGCTCAAGTGACCAACCTCACTGCGACGTAATCCGATTAAATGGGCGCCACAACCCAGTGCCGCACCCAAATCTTCTGCCAGAACCCGAATGTAAGTTCCTTTGCTGCAGCTCACCTCCAGGGTGGCATCGGGCCATTGCACATCGGTCCACTCGATGGAATGAATCACTACCGCACGGGCATCCCGCTCTAACTCGACTCCAGCGCGCGCATACTCATATAGCGGCTTACCATCGCGCTTAAGAGCAGAATACATTGGCGGCACCTGCAGGATTGGTCCCGTAAGGGCTGGCAAAAGAGCATTTAAGGCCAAGCGAATGGCAGCGTCATCGGCAAACTGCGGCAAAGGAAAGGACGTCACAATCTGCCCTTCAGCATCACCTGTGTCGGTATTCGCACCAAAACGCACACGCGCAATGTAACTCTTATCTGCGTCCAATAAGTCTTGTGAGTATTTGGTTGCCTCGCCCAAGCAAATCGGCAGTAAACCGGTTGCCATGGGGTCTAGGGTACCTGTGTGTCCGGCTTTATCGGCATTGAGTGCGCGCTTAACGGCGGTTACTGCGCCCTGCGAGCTCATACCGATCGGCTTATCCAGTAGCACGACTCCATCTAGGCGTTGGCGCATGGGATAACTCAGTCTTTACGGTCGCTGTCGACCGCTTGATCTATTAAACGGGACATTTCCATGCCACGCTCAACCGATACGTCATGTACGAAGTGCAGTGTTGGCACTGTATGGATATGCAAACGCTTAAATAACAGGGAGTGCAAATAACCGGCCTTATCTTGTAGGGCACTTAAGGCATGCTCAGGATCAGCACCCAGCACGGTAAAGAAGATTTTAGCGTGCGCTAAATCAGGAGAGAGCTCAACCCCTTGTAAGGTAATTAAACCCAAACTGGTGCTACGCAACTCGCGCGGAATCAGTTCAGCTAAGTCACGCTGAATTTGATCTGCTAAGCGTTGATTGCGATGGGGGCTCGTTTTATGCATAAAGAACGCAATCCGAATTAGAGCGAACGCGCTACTTCAGTCACTTCAAATACCTCGAGCTGATCGCCCTCTTGAATGTCGTTGTAGCCTTTCAATGACAGACCGCACTCAACACCGGCGCGCACTTCTTTGGCATCATCTTTAAAGCGCTTGAGTGAGTCGAGCTCGCCCGTCCAGATAACCACATTGTCACGTAGTAAGCGCACGCTTGAAGTACGCTTAACTAAGCCGTCAACGACCAAGCAACCTGCAATCGCGCCAACTTTAGATACCAAGAAGACTTGGCGAATCTCAACCAGACCCGTAATCTCTTCTTTCTTATCTGGCGTCAACATACCGCTCAAAGCCAACTTCACCTCATCAACCGCATCATAAATAATGTTGTGGTAACGAATGTCGACGCCATTGTTTTCAGCTAACTTACGCGCTAAGGCATCGGCGCGCGAATTGAACCCAATAATGACGGCTTTCGAAGCAACAGCTAAGTTGACATCGGTCTCCGTAATACCGCCGACACCGGCGTGCACCACTTGTACTTTAACCTCAGGGGTCGATAGTTTTTGTAAAGACTGCGATAAGGCCTCTTGCGATCCTTGTACATCGGCTTTAATGATGATGGGCAATAGCTTGGCTTCCACGGCACCCTCTCCCATGTTTTCCATCATGGTTTCGAGTTTGACGGCCTGCTGTTTTGCCAACTTCACATCACGGAACTTGCCTTGACGGAAGAGTGCAATCTCGCGTGCTTTACGCTCATCGGGCACCACTTGCACCGACTCACCTGCAGCCGGCACTTCCGACAAACCCTGAATTTCTACCGGAATGGATGGTCCTGCTTCATTGCAGGGTTTCCCATTTTCATCGAGCATGGCGCGTACACGGCCAAAGGAGGATCCTGCCAAAATCATGTCACCGCGCTTCAGCGTTCCAGACTGAACCAAGACCGTTGCGACTGGTCCTTTGCCTTTGTCTAGGCGAGCTTCAATTACGAGGCCATGGGCTGGTGCATCTTTAGGCGCCTTCAGTTCTAGTACTTCAGCCTGCAGTAACACATTTTCCAATAAAGAATCAATGCCCTCACCACTTTTTGCAGAGACTGGAATAAACGGAATGTCGCCGCCGTACTCTTCTGGTACAACCTGCTCAGCGACCAACTCTTGTTTGACGCGCTCCGGATTGGCTTCTGGTTTGTCGATTTTATTAATCGCCACCACAATCGGCACACCCGCAGCTCTAGCATGCGCAATCGCTTCTTTGGTTTGTGGCATCACGCCGTCGTCCGCAGCGACCACCAAAATAACAATGTCGGTTGCTTTTGCGCCGCGAGCACGCATGGCAGTAAATGCCTCATGACCTGGTGTATCCAAGAAAGTAATAACACCACGTGGTGTTTCAACGTGGTATGCACCAATGTGCTGAGTAATGCCGCCAGCCTCACCGGATGCCACTTTAGCCAAGCGGATCTTATCCAGCAAGGATGTTTTTCCATGATCAACGTGGCCCATCACCGTCACTACCGGTGGGCGACTGAGTAACTCTGCATCGTGTCCAGTAATACCGAGATCCAAATCAGGATCATCGAGTTTGGCTGCAAAGGCCTTATGGCCCATTTCTTCGACCAAAATCATTGCTGTGTCTTGATCAAGTACCTGATTGATCGTGACCATTTGGCCCATGCCCATCAGTAATTTAATTACTTCAGCACTTTTGACCGACATGCTGTGCGCTAAATCGGCAACGGTAATGGTTTCCGGTATATGTACATCACGCACCACGGGTTCGGTTGGTACCTGAAAGTTAGTATCGGCATTGCTGTCGGAGCTTTGGCGCTGACGCTTATTGCGTCCACCGCCTGCACGCCAACCACCGCCGACACCACCAGAGCTATCGCCACGGGTCTTCAAGCCACCAGCGCGCTTGGCGCCTTCTTCTTGCCAAGTCGACGATGTTTCAGATGATTTAATTAGCTTGCCACCCACCTTAGCAGGGGTCTTTTTCTTATCGTCAGCGCCCTCAACTTTGAGTGGCTTATGCAGCGTGCCTTTTTTGGCATCTTCAGCAGCCACTTCACTGGGTGCTTTGAGAACACGTGCAGGAGCGCTCATCATGTCGCGAATCGCCAATGCTTCTGCTTCCGCTGCAGCGCGGCGCAAACGAATATCTGCTATCTGCTTTTCACTGGCAGCAGCCAATTCTTTTGCTGCTAAATCTTTCTTCTTTTTTGCATCCACTGCTTCAGCCGTTTGCGCAGCCTTAGCCTTACCAGCACTGGGCTTGACATCGTCTGGTACAGCAGCTGCTTTTTGGCGGGCGTCTTCAGCCGCTTTCATTTCCGCTTCTTGGCGTGCCAATAACTCCGCTTGGCGGGTGGCTTCTGCAGCCCGTTTCTCTAGTTCTTCTTCAGACAATATCGGCTTGCTGGGTGCCGTTACTACTGGCTTGATTTCCTCAGGCACTTCTTCTGGCTTGGGCGCTTCATCGCCACGCTTAACCAGCACGCGCTTTTTACGAACCTCAATCTGAACCGTGCGCGTTTTTCCAGTGGAATCTGCCTGGCGGATCTCCGAAGTTTCCCGCTTGGTGAGGGTAATCTTTTTACGCGCGCCAGTATCTACACTGCCATGCTCTTTTTGCAAATGCTCGAGCAATACGGTCTTATCTTTCTCCGTAATCTTGGCTTCTTCCGAATCTTTATTGATTCCAGCTGCCTTTAATTGATCCAAGAGGTCGGCTGAAGTGCGCTTAAGCTCCTGAGCAAGTTCTTTTATTGTGGTCGTTGCCATGCACTTCCCCTCATGAAGTAAACCAATGTTCGCGCGCTTTCATGATGAGCGTTTTCGCTGTTTCTTCGTCAATTTGTGTCGCCTCAACTAGCTCATCAACAGCCAGTTCAGCAAGGTCGTCACGGGTATGAACTTGATTGTCGGCCAGCTTGGCAATCAACTCCGTCGTCATTCCTTCAAGGGAACGTAAATCTTGGGATACCTCACCCACGCGCTCTTCTTTGGCTAACTCCATCGTTAGCAAGGAATCACGGGCACGGGTCCGCAGTTCGTTCACGGTATCTTCATCAAAGGCATCGATCTCGAGCATCTCACTCAGGGGAACGTAGGCTACTTCCTCGAGCGTATTAAAGCCTTCTTCAATCAAAATATCGGCTACTTCTTGATCAACGTCGAGCTTATCCATGAAGATTTGGCGCACGATCGCCACTTCTTTTTCGGTTTTATCTGCCGACTCTTCTGGCGTCATGATGTTGATCTGCCAGCCGGTTAATTCACTGGCTAAGCGAACGTTTTGACCACTACGGCCAATCGCGATGGCCAAGTTTTCCTCGTCCACAACCACGTCCATTGCATGACGCTCTTCGTCAACCACAATCGATGAGACCTGGGCTGGCGCTAATGCACCAATCACAAACTGTGCTGGGTCTTCAGACCACAACACAATATCCACTGCCTCGCCAGCCACTTCATTGCGAACCGCTGTGACCCGAGTTCCTCGTACGCCAACGCAGGTTCCAATCGGATCTATGCGTTTGTCGTAGGTGACCACTGCGATCTTGGCGCGAACACCAGGGTCGCGGGCGGCGCCTTTGAGCTCTAACAAGCCTTGCTCAATCTCTGGTACTTCATTTTCAAATAACTTGATCAAAAACTCTGGGCAAGTACGCGATAGCTCAATTTGCGGGCCACGGACTTCGCGGTCCACTTTTAAAATGTAAGCGCGTACGCGGTCACCAGAACGTAAATTCTCTTTTGGAATCATCTGGTCACGGCGCAGCAATGCTTCTACTCGGCCTGACTCGATGATGAGGCCGTTCTTATCAGCACGCTTCACGGTACCAGTCATCACCAACTCTCCACGCTCGAGGTAATCATTCAGAATTTGCTCGCGCTCGGCATCGCGGATGCGCTGCAAGATCACTTGCTTAGCGGCTTGCGCGCCGATACGGCCAAAGGCTAAGGACTCAATCTGCTCTTCAATGAACTCACCCACTTCCATGTCCGGAAATTGCTCTTGAGCCTCAAACAACAGGATTTCTTTATCCGGTTCTTGTAAACCGGCTTCGCTCGGAACGACTAACCAGCGGCGAAAGCTTTCGTATTCGCCGGATTCACGATCGATACCAACGCGAATATCAACATCTTCTTCGTAGCGTTTTTTTGTAGCCGATGCGAGTGCAAGCTCGAGCGCCTCGAACACAATTTCACGATCAACGTTTTTTTCACGCGCAAGCGCGTCGGCCAACATGAGAACTTCACGACTCATGATTTTCTTCCTTTGAAATCAATGACAGGGACAAGCCGAGTCTTATCGACCTCGGCAAGGGAAAACTCCAACTGAGACTCTGCACCATCGCTCGCCTCAAACAACAAACCAAACTTGGCATCGGGGGAATCAACGCTACCGGCGATGAGCCCTTCCAATACCCCACGAAAATTCTTACGGCCAGAAACCGCCATGCGTAACTTCAAATCCACTTCAAAACCCGTAAAGCGCACAAAATCAGCCGCACTTTTCACCGGACGATCAAGTCCAGGTGACGAGATCTCAAGTCGCTCATACGGAATGTTTTCCACCGGCAGGGAGTAACTCAACTGGTGACTTACTTTTTCACAATCTTCAACCGTAATTAACCGTTCGAAGTCTTGATTCTCAATCGTCACGCGTAGCAAACCGCCGGCTTCGCGCTCGATATCGACCAGCGCATAACCTAGGTTTTCCAACTCGGCAGAAATAATCTGCTGCTCTCGCACAACGCCCCTTGCTACAAAATTGGCAAAAAAAAATGGGCCTCAAAGCCCATATTCCGAACTACAGAACAGGCCAGCTTACGTTGATCGCAACATCAGCCGGTAACTACTCCACTGCAAACTACCTCATCGCATGTACGACCGAGATTATAGCTGACTAAACCCGTTCTTGAGTCAAATCAGAAGCTTTCGCCTGGGTTTCGTGGCTTTTTCGGGCCCCGATTGAAGGGTTTTCGCCCTTTAGGGGCGCCCCGCTTTGGTCCGCCTGCGCCTGGTCCCTGAGGGGATTGGGGATTGAATGCGTGACCATGGTGCACCTTTTTGGCCCTGCCGCCGGCGCCCGCCCCTTGGCCGCCTGATCTAGCTCCTTGACCCTGACCTTGACCACGACCTCGTCCTGCTTGGCCTTGACCTTGACCGCCACCCCCTGGTTTCACATTTTTACCTTGGTGCGTTAGCCCGTGGTGCTGATTGGCCATGGTTAATGCTTCGCGTGAGCCCCAATACGAAACCGAGGTTTGCATTGGATCGGGTTGGAAGTCATCGCCTCTAGCTTGATTGGAATCACTGCGACCCGATTGATTGGAGCGGCCTTTTTCACTAGCTTGGGGCACTTTCAGTCCAGCTGCTTTCATGAGCTGCGCAACACCCTCATTTGGAATCTCTTCCCATTTGCCACGACGCAGGCGTGGAGGCAATAAAAAGATGCCATAACGCGTACGAATCAGCCTCGAAACCGTATGGCCGCTTGCCTCAAACATGCGCCGCACCTCACGGTTGCGGCCTTCCGTTAAGGCAACGTGATACCAGCGATTGGCCCCATCGCCACCGCCAGAGGCGAGCCGCAGAAAACGTGCCTGGCCATCATCTAACTGAATACCTGTTTTCAATTGCGACTGCTGCTCATCACTGAGCTCACCCAAAATACGCACCGCGTATTCACGCTCGACGCCATAGCGGGGATGCATCAAACGGTTAGCTAGCTCACCCGAAGTTGTAAACAGCAGTAAGCCTTCGGTGTTGAAGTCAAGGCGACCGACTGCAATCCAGCGGCCTTGACGCGGCTTCGGCAGACGATCAAATACCGTAGGACGGCCTTCTGGATCTGCTTGACTGACGATTTCACCAGAGGGCTTGTGATACAAAATGACGCGCGGTGGCTTAGTCTGAATCTTGCGGTGCACAGCCTTGCCATTAATGCGAACCTGATCGGTTGGGCCAACCCGCTGACCAATGTGCGCTGGCATGCCATTAACAGACACGCGCCCTTGCACAATTAAATCTTCCATCTCGCGGCGCGAACCCATGCCGACGTCCGCCAGTACTTTATGTAGCTTAACGGTGTCCTCGTCATCGGCATCATCATCAAGGCCGTCTAAATCAGACCAGACCTCATCCCGTAAGCTGAGTGGCAACTCATCCACGTTCGAAAACTGCAAGCTACTCATCTCGTCGTCTGTGGGGCCATCGAGGTCATCGTGGTCCTGCTGGCGGTTGGTATTGTGCTCCACGCCAGCCTGATGCGAGACGGCGATTTCATCGGATGAATTCGCGAAATCCGAATTGGGATTGCTTGATTCCAACTCAGGCGCATCCAGCGCGGCATCAAACTCACCCGAAACCACTGAAGCAAATAAGGCGTCGCTTTGAGCAGGATCAAATGTGGGTTTTACTTTCTGTTCGCTTGGAGCATGCGGTGTACGCTCACCCCCCTCGGAACGAGGAGGTCTGTCGCCACGCGGCTTGCGATTCTTAAAAGGGTGTTTGCCAAAGCGGCGGGGCCGACGCTCGCCCTGCTCACCACTCGGAGCATCGCTTTTTTGCTCTGAGTCGGAGGAACTGGCACTAGCCTCGTTACTAGCTGGCGCTGTATTTATATGGGTTACTTCAGGATTGGTATCGTTGGAACGTGTCATTAATGGCTTGGGTTCTTATCTGTTGGCTGAGCATCGTGCTCAGCACTGGACTCTTGGCTGGAATCTATTTCAACTGCGGATGAATCTACTAAGGCATTGCCTTCGTCCATAGTGATCACCGTATCGACTGTGGCGGATTCATCAAACTCGATCACGCCTTGACCGAGCGATTCAAAGGTCGGTGCCGCGTCCTCCAGTAAGGGCAAGCTTTGTAAATTGGGCAAACTGAGATCATCCAGAAACTGTTTGGTCGTGGCATACAACCCAGGACGACCGATGGTCTCCTTATGGCCAATCACTTCAACCCAGCCGCGATCCTCTAACTGCCGCATGACATTGCTGCTGACAGCAACGCCGCGAATTTCTTCAATCTCGCCACGGGTAACGGGCTGACGGTAGGCAATGATGGCCAAGGTTTCCATCACCGCACGGGAATACCGAGGTGGCTTTTCTGGAGTGAGGCGATCTAAATACTCGCGCATCGCTAATCTGCTCTGAAAACGCCAACCGGTAGCAATGTGGACTAGCTCCATGCCTTTGCCTTGCCAATCCGCCTGAAGCGCCAGCAGCGCCTCCTCGATCTCTGCTGGACTTGCCTCATCCACAAACAGGCGTATGAGATCCATCGCAGTGATGGGCTCTTGCGCGCACAAGAGGGCTGTTTCGATAACGCGTTTTTTGTGATCGTCCATAAAATTCGGCCTAACAGGTCTAAGCCTGCGTGGCATTAAAAGGGGTATCCGTCATGGGTTTGGGGTGTTCGCTAGCTGCTTCAGGCAATCGTCCAGGGTGACTTCATGGGTCAGGTGTTGGGCTGGGCGTAGATGACTGAGCGGATACGGCATACACAAAACTCACAGGTGGATTCATGTAATTGGTTCACTAGTTGCCCCATTATAGGGGAGGCTCCCTACAATAGCCAAATGGAATCGAACAAAGCAATCCCGGCCCTGAATCCCAAGCGGCGCCATTTTTTAGGTTTAGCCTCGGTATTGGCTGGCGTTGGCACCCTGGGTTTGAGTTCCTGCGCCACCGCTCCCCCTAAAAAACCGGTCCTTGGCCTGGTTCTGGGTGCCGGCGCGGCGCGCGGCTTTGCCCACATCGGCGTGATTAAAGCCCTAGAGGCTCAGGGCATTTCCCCTAATATCGTAGTAGGTAGCAGTGCGGGGAGCGTAATCGCTGCCCTGTACGCCTCAGGCCTGAGCGGTAATGAGCTCAATCGCATTGCGCTCACCCTTGATGAGGCCGCGATTGCCGACTGGGGCATGCCGTTTGCGGGACGTTTTGGTGGCTTGATTAAAGGTGATGCGCTGCAAGCAATGATTAATCGGGAAGTGAAGAACCGAACTATTGAACAAATGCGTACCCCTTGGGGTCTTGTTGCAACTGACCTGCAGTCTGGCAAAGGTGTGTTATTCCAGCGCGGCGACACCGGTATGGCAGTTCGCGCATCGTGCAGCATTCCAGGGGTATTTCAGCCCACCACCATTCAAGGGCGAGAGTATGTCGACGGCGGCTTGGTGGCACCGGTGCCAGTGCAGTTTGCAAAACAAATGGGGGCAACGGTGGTCATTGCCGTCTCTATATCCAGTGAGCCTGGGCAACAAAATGCCAGTGGTACTCTAGGGGTGCTCCAGCAAACCATTGCCATCATGCAGCAAAGCATTAACGCCTATGAGTTACAAAGCGCCAACATTGTGATCCAACCAAAACTGCATCAGATGGGCGGGGCTGACTTTAAGTCAAGAAGTGCTGCCATACTGGCTGGGGAGATTGCCACTCAAGAAAGAATGGCGCAGATAAAAGCGCTAGTTGGCGCCTAATACATCTGCGATTGTTTTTTAAACTTCTTCATTTCGTTCAGTAGATTTTTACGCTCTTGCTCAGAGAACTCATCGCTCCCATCTAGACGGCGCGCACCATCAAACCGCTTATCCCAATACACGCTGGTCATGTCATCGACCCGAATATTGGCACCCTTGGAAGGCGAATGAATAAATTTATTTTCGCCTACGTAAATTCCAACGTGTGAGAAGGTCATGCGCATGGTGTTGAAAAATACTAAATCGCCGGGCTGCAAATCATCGCGATTAATGGACTTGCCTACCTTACTCATCTGGGATGATTTGCGTGGTATTAAAAAACTCAGCTTGTCTTTAAAAACGTAAGCAACAAAACCACTGCCATCGAGTCCCGATTGCGGAATGTCCATGTTCCAGCGATAACGCACACCAATCAGTTCCATGGCTTGATTGATCAGACTCTCAGAGCGACCCGATACGGAATCAACCAGTTTGTCGGCAGCGCGACTGAAGTAGGCTTTGCCAGCTTGAGCAAAGGATTCGGTCGGTGTTTCTTTAGCGGGTTCGCTTGCCTGCGCAACAGTGGGCATGGCGAAGGCGCAAACCAACAATACCGATCTAGTCAGTGTGCGAACTGAAGCAATGGAAAAAGAGGGTTGGCGAAGCGAAACCATCGTGCGAGTTTAACAAAGTTTTGCCAATACGCCAAACCGCGCTCTATATCTCAAGTAACTGATTTTAAATGCTATTTACATACTATTTGGATTTAATCTGCCTATAATTTAAGCAATGCCGCACCCCAAAGGTGCATTAGGTCATTTCAGCGGCGGTGAACAGTTGCTTGGTATAAGCCTGCTTGGGATGGGCAATTAAGGCTTCAGTTTCCCCAAACTCAACAACTTTGCCCTCTTTCAAAACCATGATTTGGTGTGACATCGCCCGAATCACCGCCAAGTCGTGGCTGATCATGACATAGGCCAAGTTGTACTTCTTTTGCAGTTCGGTGAGCAGGGCCAGCACCTGTTTCTGAATCGAGACATCCAAGGCCGAGGTTGGCTCATCGAGCACCAAAATTTGTGGGCGCAGCACGAGGGCTCTGGCAATTGCAATCCGCTGGCGCTGCCCGCCGGAGAATTCGTGGGGATAACGCTGCAAAGCCGAGCGATCTAGTCCAACTTCTTTAAGCATATCCAGTACACGGGCTTCGCGCTCTGCCGCTGACAGGTTTTGGTAATACACATCCAAGCCTTCCGATATGATCTGCATCACCGTCATGCGCGGCGATAGCGAGCCAAATGGATCCTGAAAAATCACCTGTAAGCTGGAACGCATATTGCGCCGCGCTGCAGAGTCCAGCGCCTGCCAATCACTGCCAAGTACATTCACCGTGCCGCCAACCAGGGCAGCAGAATCCCCCAGCAAACCCAAAATCGCCATACCCAAGGTTGTCTTGCCAGATCCGGATTCCCCAATCACCCCAATCGTCTGGCCTTGGCGCAACTCAAACTGTACTTTTTTCAGCACGGTGTGGCGTGGTGGTTTTTTAAAGAAAGACAGCAGCTGCAAGGGATTCCCCGATTTAGAGCCGGGATACGATACGTGGAGACTATCGGTACTCAGCAATACGGGTGCCAGCGGCATCACCGGCAGCAATTCACGTACAGGCTCGCTATTGACTAAGGCTTCGGTATAACTATTTTCTGGGTGTTCAAAGACCTGCTTAGTGAGTCCGCACTCCATTAACTTGCCTTGATTTAACACCGCCACACGCTCCGCAAAATGGCGCACTAAATTCAGGTCGTGGGTAATCAGCAAAATACTCATGCCTTGATCCCCTTTTGCCTCCCCTTGCAACTCGATCAGAAGGTCAAGAATCTGCATGCGCAAACTCACATCCAAAGCCGTCGTCGGCTCATCGGCGATTAAGAGGCGTGGCTTGCAGGCCAAGGCCATGGCAATCATGGCGCGCTGCCGCTGCCCACCCGACAGCTGATGTGGATAGGAATAAAAACGGCGCTCCGGCTCTGGGATACCGGTCTTCCGCAAAAGCGCAATGGCTGTTTCCATGCACTCCAATTTCGATGTGAGGGGCGCGTGCACTAAAACTGCTTCAACGATTTGATTGCCGATTGTGAACAGCGGATTTAATGCTGTCATGGGCTCTTGAAAAATCATCGCGATGTCACGCCCCCGAATTTCCCGAATGGCAGACTCAGAGAGCGTCAGCAAATCAGTCGATTGCGGCACGCGCTCTGGTGTCAACTGGGCTTGCTTTGCGCTGACAGGGGTCCAGATGAGTTGACCCTCGACTTTAGCCCCCTCGGGCAATAAACGCAGAGGAGCTAAGGCCGACAAGGTCTTTCCAGAACCCGATTCACCAACCAGGGCAACCCGCTCACCCACACCAACATCCAAGTCCAAATTTTTGACAGCAAACTTTTCACGGCGCCCGGATCCAAATGAAATCGAGAGATTGTCGTATCGCAGCAAAGGAGTCGCTTGCTTATCGTGATCGCTCATGAGCGCGCCCCCAGTAATGCGCCATTTTTACGCGAATCAAATGCATCGCGCAGGGCTTCGCCCATAAAGGTGAGCAGCAGCAAGGTCGAGACCAAGACCACAAAGGTCGATAAAGAAATCCACCAGGCATCGAGATTGCCTTTTCCTTGAGCCAGCAGCTCACCCAAGCTAGGAGTGCCAGGCGGCACGCCGAGCCCTAAGAAGTCCAGGCTGGTTAATGACAAAATCGCCGCACTCATGCGGAAAGGTAAAAAGGTAATCACGGGGGTTAGGCTATTGGGCAGAATGTGGCGCCGCATGATTTGCATATTCGTTAAGCCTAAAGCGCGCGCTGCCCGCACGTATTCCAAAGCACGATTACGGAAAAATTCCGCGCGTACATAATCGGATAAACCCATCCAACTAAATGCCGCGAGCAAAACAACCAAAAGCCAAATACTCGGCGTAAAGATCGACGCAAAAATAATTAGCAAGTACAGCTCCGGCATGGCCGACCAAATTTCAATAGCGCGCTGGGTAATGAGATCGAACTTGCCACCAAAAAATCCCATCAGTGCGCCAGTAATAATGCCCACCGTAACGCCCACAATGGTTAAGGCTAGGCCAAATAAGATCGATAAGCGAAAGCCATAAATCAAGCGGGATAAGACATCGCGTCCACGATCATCAGTACCTAACCAATTATCAAGGGATGGCGCTGCTGGATTGGGCGACTTCGCAAAGTAATTAAGCGTCTCAAAACTATAGGGGATGGGCGGATAGACCGCCCAGTTTCCCTTGGTGGTGATGTTACGGCGAATGTCCGGATCTAAAAAATCGGTCGGGGTTGCAAAGTCACCGCCAAAGACGGTCTCGGGCTGGCTTTGTAAAATTGGAAAATAAAACTGCCCTTGGTAGCGCACCACTAAAGGCTTGTCGTTGGCAATCAGCTCGGCACACAAGCTAATGCCAAAGAGAATGACAAAAATCCACAAGCTGGTATAGCCCATGCGATTCGCTTTGAAGCGCTGCCACCGATTCATGAACCGCCCCCAGCGCCAAACTGAATCCGCGGATCTACTAAAACGTAACAGAGATCAGAGATGAGTTTCGTAAAGAGGCCAATCAAGGTAAAGAGGTATAGGGTGCCAAACACCACGGGATAATCGCGCCGCATGACGGACTCATAAGCCAACAAACCCAGGCCATCGAGTGTGAAGAGGGTTTCAATTAATAGGGATCCGGTAAAAAAAGCGCCCACAAAGGCGGCAGGAAAGCCCGTTACCAAAGGCAGCAATGCATTTCGAAAGACATGCTTCCACAGTACCTGTTTTTCACTCAAGCCTTTAGCGCGTGCTGTGAGTACGTACTGCTTGCGAATCTCTTCTAAAAAGGAGTTTTTAGTCAGCATCGTGATGACAGCAAAACTACCGAGTACCGATGCTGTAATCGGCAATACCAAATGCCAAAGGTAGTCGAGCACCTTGCCCATCATGGTCAAGTCGTTCCAATTGTCTGAAGTGAGTCCACGCAGTGGAAAGATTTGTAAGAAACTGCCGCCGCCAAAAATCACTAGCAGCAAAACACCCAGTACAAATCCCGGGATGGCATAACCGATTAACACCATGGTGCTGGTTACCGCATCAAAGCGACTGCCCTCGCGCACTGCTTTAGCAATACCCAAAGGAATGGATATCAAGTAACTAATAAAGAAGGTCCACAAACCGATGCTAATGGAGACCGGCAACTTAGACACAATCAATTGCCAGACACTTTGATGCTGGTAATAACTCTGCCCCAAATCAAATTGCGCAAAGCGTTTGAGCATAGCAAAGTAGCGTTCCAATGGCGGCTTGTCAAAACCATAAAGGGCTTTGACTTCCGCGAGGCGTTCTGCATCAATCCCCTGACGACCGCGGTAGGTACTGCCGCCACCCGAGGACTCCGCACCACTTACGGCGGCATCGCCCTTACCCTTAAGCTCAAGCATTAATTGCTCCACTGGCCCGCCAGGCACAAATTGCACCACGGCAAACGTCAAGGTAAGGACGCCGAGTAAGGTTGGAATCATCAGCAAGATGCGCTTGATAATGTAAGACAAGAGTTGACCGTTCATTGGGATTTCTCAGCCTTCCACCAGTTCAGTAAGATCCAAGATTCAGCGGTGTAATACAGCGGCGGTTCAGGGTAGCGCATCTCTTTGCGGAAAGCGACGCGGTGCGTTGGGTTGTACCACTGCGGAACAACGTAATAGCTATTCCACAACACCCGATCCAGTGCACGGGTAGCAGTTTGCAATTGGGCACGCGTTTCTGCGCGCACGATCGCATCGATTAAAGCATCCACTGCTGGAGAGCGAACGCCGATCACGTTATCCGACCCTTTTTCTTCAGCTGCCTTACTGCCAAAACGATCGTAGAGCTCATTACCCGGACTTTGCGAATCCGCAAAACGAATCGTCGTCATATCAAAATCGTATTCATTCATGCGCTTTTGGTGCAGCGCGAAGTCACTCGTACGCACATCTACTTTGATACCCAATTTTTCTAAGTTACGTACATAGGATGAGATCACGCGCAAAAAGAATGGTCCATCTTCGACCATTTCAAAGCGAAAGGGCTCTCCTTTGGCATTACGCAGGGCACCATCGCGGTAGGTCCAGCCCGCTTGCGCCAATAAGTCACGTGCCTTGAGTAAATTTTGGCGCAAACTGCTCGGCGCTACCGTGGTGGGCGGGGGTGGCATTGGCAAAAATACGGCATCGGGAACCGCTTGCGGGAATTGCGCTTTGAGTTTTTGCAGCAGCTTTAACTCATCCCCTTCAGGCTTGGCAGGCCCATCAAAATTAGCGCTCAGGTCGCTATTCATAAAGTAACTGTTGATACGACCGTATTGATCGTAAAACAGTTGGCGATTGAGCCATTGAAAATCCAGTGCATAGCCCAATGCTTGACGCACGCGCTCATCCTGAAACAAGGGCCTGCGAATGTTGACCGCAAAACCTTGCATGCCAGCACCATTGTGATTAATGAATTCCTTTTTCAATAAAGTACCGTCATTGAACTTAGGGCCGACATAACTCTTGGCCCAATTTTTGGCGCGGTACTCAACCAAAGCATCAAACTCGCCCGCCTTAAAAGCCTCTAAGCGCACCGCATCATCGGCGTAGAGCTTGTAATGGATGCGATCAAAGTTAAAAAAGCCAACCCGCACATTGACGGTTTTGCCATCGCGATTACCCCAGTAGTTTGGATTGCGCTTGTACACCATGGTTTTGCCAGCGCGGTAAGACTCGATGATGTAAGGACCACTACCGATGGGATGTTCAAATGCCAACTTATCAAATGCGGTCATTGTGCCGTCGGGCTTTTTACCCCAGCTGCGTGAAAAGATCGGCAGCCCACCCACCATCACCGGCAACTCGCTATTGGGTTCTTTAAAGTCAAAGCGAATCACCCGCTCTGACACCACGACCGCTTGCTTCACATCCGCGTAGACCGTCCGAAACTGTGGGTTAGCCAACTTACTCATTAAGGTGTCATAGCTGTGTTTTACGTCTGCCGCCAATATCGGACTGTCGTCCGAGAAGCGCGCCTCTGGCCGAATCCGAAAGGTCACTGACATTTTGTCGGCTGCTACCGCAATGTCTTCTGCAATCAAGCCATAGGCACTCGATACCTCATCAGCACTGCCAACGGCAAGGGACTCAAACATCAACTGGGAAACACCAGGAGCGGTCACGCCACGCAAAGTAAATGGGTTGAACTTGTCAAAACTGGTGCGGCGATCGGGGTTGGGAAGCACTAAAGTGCCGCCTCGCGGTGCATTGGGGTTGACGTAGTCAAAGTGCGCAAAACCGTCGGCGTACTTCGGTTTGCCGTACTGGGCTATGCCTTGGGCAGCCCATGCCTGCCCCGTTATACCGAGTACTAGGGCTACGAAGAGGGCCGCCATTCCGCCAGAGTGACTTTGGACAAAAGGCATGGATGGGAGGGGGATACGAACCATATGCAACAATTGTAGATAGCAAATCACATTTGAAGCAAAGGATCACATCATGGGCTTTTTATCGGGCAAGCGGATTTTAATCACCGGCCTCCTTTCTAACCGCTCGATTGCCTATGGCATTGCCAAGGCCTGCCACCGTGAAGGCGCTGAATTAGCCTTTACTTACGTAGGTGATCGCTTCAAGGAGCGCACGGTCGACTTTGCCAATGAATTCAATTCCAAGCTGATTTTTGACTGCGACGTGGGCAGCGACGAGCAAATTAGCGCCCTATTCACGGATCTGGCTAAAAGCTGGCCCCAGTTTGATGGTTTCGTGCACGCGATTGGTTTTGCCCCGCGCGAAGCCATTGCTGGCGACTTTTTGGAAGGTCTGAGCCGAGAGGGCTTCAAAATTGCCCACGACATTTCTGCCTATAGTTTTCCTGCGCTAGCGAAAGCAGCGCTACCCATGCTCAATCCCAATGGCGCTTTGCTGACCCTGACCTACTTAGGCTCGATGCGCAATGTACCTAACTACAACACCATGGGTCTTGCCAAAGCCTCACTGGAGGCATCGGTCCGCTACCTTGCGGGATCGCTTGGCCCCAAAGGCATTCGGGTCAATGGCATTTCTGCTGGTCCCATCAAAACCTTAGCCGCTTCCGGCATCAAGGGTTTTGGCAAAATTTTGAGTGCAGTTGAAGCTACGGCTCCCTTGCGCCGCAACGTCTCGATTGATGATGTGGGCAATGCGGCGTCCTTCTTGATGTCGGATCTTGCCAATGGCATTACCGCTGAAATCATTTACGTAGACAACGGCTTTAGCCAAGTCGTTGGTGGCATGGACGAGGTTTGAGAGTCCCGCTCACCGAGGCCTTGTGGTTTTGGGCTAAGCTAGGCTTTATTAGTTTTGGTGGACCTGCAGGTCAAATCGCGCTCTTGCATTCCGAGTTAGTTGAAAAGCGTCGCTGGATTTCGGAGCGACGCTTTTTACACGCCCTCAACTATTGCATGCTCTTGCCTGGACCAGAGGCGCAGCAATTGGTAACGTATATCGGCTGGCTAATGCACCGTAGTATTGGCGGTATTTTGGCTGGTGTCTTTTTCGTACTGCCCTCGCTATTGATCCTCATTGGGCTGGGCTGGGTCTATCTGACTTATGGTCAGACCCCCTGGGTCGCTGCCCTCTTTTTTGGCATCAAGCCTGCAGTCACTGCCATTGTCTTGTACACCGCCCTCAAAATGGGTAGACGTGCAATTGCGCACCGCGCCCTTTGGATTATTACTGCCCTCTCTTTTGTTGCGATCTTTGTTTTAAATATTCCGTTTCCGATCATTGTGCTTTGCGCCGCGCTCATCGGTATATGGGGCGGGAAAAAATACCCTGCTATTTTTAGCGCCCAAGCCCAAAGCGCTAATGCCACTGCTGCAGTGGAGAGTGGCGATGCCATCATCGGCGATCACACCCCAACACCGGAGTATGCCCGTTTTAGCGTTCGCAGCACCGCGCTAAAGAGTATGGTGGGTGGGCTACTATGGATTCTGCCCATTGCGGCGCTGATTGTCTTTTTTGGCTGGAAGGCCCTGTATCCGCAATTGGCTTGGTTCTTCACCAAAGCCGCCTTACTGACCTTTGGCGGCGCCTATGCTGTCTTGCCTTATGTCTATCAAGGTGCAGTCGAGCACTATCAGTGGGTTACGGCTAGCCAAATGATCGATGGACTTGCGTTGGGTGAGACCACACCAGGGCCGCTCATTATGGTGCTGGCTTTTGTTGCCTTTATTGCTGGGTATGTGCAACAGACACTTGGACCGGATATGGCTTTTTGGAGCGGCGCAATTGCTGCATGCATTGCCACGTGGTTTACGTTTCTGCCCTCTTTTTTATTCATCTTGATTGGTGGCCCATTGATTGAGTCCACCCATGGCAAGCTGCGCTTTACGGCACCCCTCACCGCCATTACTGCTGCGGTGGTCGGCGTGATTGTGAACTTGGGTCTATTTTTCGCCTACCACGTGTTCTTTCCGAATGGCTTTGCTGGATCGGTATCCATACCGTCGGTATTCATTTGTGCAGCAGCAGCACTTGCCCTGATTCGCTTTCAACTCGGCATTATGACTGTCTTGGCTGGCGCCGCATTTGTTGGGCTTGTCTTGAGCTGGTTGGGATAAAAGCCCATCTCATCTGAATCGTCCATTGCATAATAGGGTGATGCGAATCGAAGCTCAAACCCTTGAACACCTGCAGGAGTGGATTGGTAAATCCGAATCCGTTCTAGACACCGTAACTGTCGCTCCAGTGAAAGCCCTATCTGCCACATTAGATCGACCTGATCCGCTGCCTACGATTGGCACGTCCTTGCCCGAACTCTGGCACTGGCTTTATTTTTTACCCCATGCCCCTCAATCTGAAATTGGTCCTGACGGCCACCCCAAGCGCGGCGGTTTTTTACCCCCCATTCCATTGCCCCGCAGAATGTGGGCCGGTGGTCGCCTCGAGTGGTTTAGGCCGCTGGTAGTGGGTGATGTAATTGAGCGCACTTCCACCATCCAATCGGTTACCCATAAATCGGGGCGCACGGGCGATCTCATCTTCGTTTTAGTTCGCCATGAAATTAGCAATGCAGCGGGTATTGCGCTGACGGAAGAGCATGACATTGTTTACCGTGATGCACCTGCGCCGGATGACAAACCCGTTCCCCCAACGCCTGCGCCAAGCGATGCCACTTGGACTAAAGCCATCTACCCGGATGATGTCTTGCTATTCCGTTACTCCGCCCTCACCTTTAATGGGCATCGCATTCATTACGATCGGCGTTACGTTACGGAGGTGGAAGGCTATCCTGGATTAATTGTCCATGGTCCTTTGATTGCTACCCTTCTCGTTGACTTAGTGCGTCAATCGATTCCAGGGTCTACATTAAAACGCTTTGAGTTCAGAGCGATTCGGCCGACTTTTGATGTCAACCCCTTCTCCGTTTCGGCAACCCCAGATTTAGCCGTGGATCCAAGCGGCAAGACCATTCGTGTCTGGGCCCAGGATCATGAGGGCTGGCTCACCATGCAAGCCACTGCGGTACTCAATTAATATGAGCGCGATTCATTATTCCAAGGTGTTGGCTGACTTTGCGGCAACGCTCAAGCCGTCGGATGTTCCACAAGACGTTATGCGCCGCGGCGAAGACTTGCTAGTCGATTGGTTTGGTTCTGCGGTTGCTGGCAAAGGCGCAGCGCCGGTCGAGGCCATCACCCAGTTTGTCCAGCAGATGGGCCCCAGTAATGGCCCAGCGGAAATCCTCATTCACCGCAGCAGCAGTAGCCCCTATTTGGCAGCGATGTCCAATGCAGCGGCATCGCATGTGGTTGAGCAAGACGATTTACACAACAGTTCCGTGTTCCATCCAGCGACCGTCGTGTTCTCGCCTGCTCTGGCGTGCGCCCAAGCCTTGGGTCGCTCTGGTACTGAGTTTCTGACGGCAGCCATCGTGGGTTACGAGGTGGGCATTCGGGTGGGCGAGTTTTTGGGTCGCTCGCACTACAAAACATTTCATACGACGGGCACTGCCGGCACTTTGGCATCGGCTGCCGCAGTAGGTCACCTCCTAAAGCTCAGCCCAGAACAAATGCTGCATGCCTTCGGCTCTGCTGGTACGCAATCGGCTGGCCTGTGGGAATTCCTACGCGATGCGGCTGACTCCAAGCAACTGCATACCGCACATGCGGCCGGAACGGGTTTGATGTCTGCCTATTTAGCGCAAGCGGGGTTTACTGGAGCGCAGCACATATTGGAGGGCAAACAGGGCTTGGCTGCTGGGATGTCAAGTGATGCCGATCCCAATTGCTTAATCGATCGCCTCGGCGAGCGCTGGGCTAGTGCAGAAACCAGTTTCAAATACCATGCCTCGTGCCGCCATACCCATCCAGCCGCTGATGCGCTCTTGCAGGTGATGCAAGTCAATGGCATTGAGCGCAAAGCGATTGATCGGATTGTGACGCACGTCCACCAAGGTGCGATTGATGTCTTAGGGCCAGTAACAAACCCAACGACCGTGCACCAATCAAAGTTTTCCATGGGCACCGTACTGGCGATCATTGCACATTATCAATTTGCGGGCCTTCAAGAATTTGCCGACCACTTTAGTGATGCTGATATCTGCGCCCTGCGCGATCGCGTCACGATGGAGCTCGACCCTGAAATCGATGCGGCCTACCCCAAGCGTTGGATTGGTAAGGTAACCGTGACCCTAAAAGACGGACGCCAATTGCATGGTCGCGTGGATGAGCCCAAGGGTGATCCCGGCAATACGCTAACCCGCACTGAAATAACCGACAAGGCACTGCGCTTAGCCGCATTCAGTGGTGGCGCTACCCCATCCGAAATGAATACCGCCATCGATGTACTTTGGAATATCCGCAATCAAACGAAGGTCAGTTTTTTATTGAGTCCACAAACATGAACGCCACAAATCCGACCGAGCATCCGATTGCCTATGCCAGTACCTTTTTGTTTGTTCCGGGAAACCGGCCCGAGCGATTTATAAAGGCCCTGAACAGCGGCGCCCATGCCGTCATCCTTGATTTAGAAGACGCAGTTGCTGAAGAAGATAAAGAGTTCGCTCGGAAAGCCATTCGGCAAGCATGGCCGAGCTTTTCTAAAGAACAACGGCTTCGAATAGTGATTCGCTCCAACGCGCCTGGCACGCGCTTTTATGGTGAAGACTTAATGCTGGCCGAAGAACTGACTGTTGCTTGCCTGCTCATTCCCAAAAGTGAATCGATCGATCAGATTAACGGCGCGGCAGAAGTATTACCCAGCAGTGCCATCATCCCCATGATTGAAACGGCACGTGGACTTCAACAGCTAGATGCAATTGCAAACGCACAGCAAGTCATTCGGCTAGCACTGGGTAATATTGATTTACAAGCTGACCTTGGTATGGTGTGCGATGCACAAGAAACGGAATTGCAAGTGGCACGCTTTGGGCTGGTTTTGGCTTCGCGCCTGGCTGAGATAGCCCCACCGATTGATGGCGTTACGACCGCAACCGACGATATTGACCGCATTACTGCAGACGCACTTCGAGCAAAAAGGCTTGGATTTGGTGCAAAGCTGTGCATTCACCCGACGCAAGTCCCCATTGTTTATAAGGCATTTATGCCCAATGAGGACGAGTTGCACTGGGCAGGCCAAGTTATCGCGGCCGACCAGGCTTCCAAAGGTGGCGTAGTCAAGCTAAATGGCCGTATGATTGACCGACCCGTGGTGCTTTTGGCCAAACGCCTACTGGCCCTTGCTGGTAAACACTAATGCCCCGCAAGGCAATAGGAATGGCAAAATGACTGGGCATTAAAAAACTGGAGACCTTAATGAAATTGAAGAAAACCGTATTAGCTGGATTTGCTGCCATCGTCAGCGCCAGCGCCTTAATTGCTAGCAACGTTGCTACTGCACAAACGAACTGGCCAAACAATAAGCCAATTTCGTTGATCGTTCCCTTCGCAGCGGGCGGCCCAACTGATACTGTGGCCCGTTTAATCGCCATTCCAATGGGCAAGTCCTTGGGCACCACCGTAGTGGTTGAGAATGCACCGGGTGCCGGCGGTACGGTTGCCTCCGCTAAAGTAGCCCGCGCTACACCAGATGGTTACACGATTTACATACACCATATGGGCATGGCTACTGCGCAAGCCTTATATGACAAGCTGCCATACGACCCACTCAAAGACTTTGAGTACATTGGTCAAGTAGTGGATGTTCCAATGCTTTTACTCGCACGTAAAGACTTCCCGCCAAACAACTTTAAAGAACTCGAGGCTTACATCAAAGCCAACGGTAATAAAATATCGATGGCTAATGCCGGTCCTGGTGCGGTATCGCAGTTGTGTGGACTTTTATTGCAAAGCCGGTTAGGCGTGCGCTTAACCAACGTACCTTACAAAGGTACTGGCCCTGCATTGACCGACCTGATGGGCGGCCAAGTCGACATGTTGTGTGACCAAACTACCCAAACAATTAACATTGTCAAAGATAATCGGGTTAAGGTATACGGCACCACCACACCAAAGCGTTTGTCTGCATTGCCTAATGTTCCTACGCTTGATCAGGAAGGCTTAAAGAACTTTGACGTTAAGGTATGGCATGGTCTGTACACACCAAAGAATGTTCCACAGGCTATCCAAACTAAACTCAACACTGCTCTCAAAGCAGCCTTAAATGATCCGGATGTGAAGAAGCGCTTAGCTGACTCTAATATTGATATTGTGTCAATGGACAAAGTCAGTGCCAATGGCCTTAAAACCCACCTTGAAAACCAAATCAACGTATGGGGTCCTGTGATTCGTAAAGCCAATATTCCAGACTAAGCTTTATCTAGTCAGCGGAATTCGTTCCGCGGTGTAAAAGCAAAACCAGCGATGCGTCGCTGGTTTTTTTATGCCCTTCATTAAGCCTCCTGATGCCGGCTGACTTAACCCTTACGAAATAGGTAACCCGTTTGAGCACGCGCTTTACGGGAGCGCAATACTGACTGAATCAGCGAACCGATCGCCCAGAAGCCCAAGAAGGGATCGAGGATATAGTCCCACAAATTAGCCGACTCGTGCCACCCGGCTGCCCAAGCCAAAATGGCAATCGCCAAGATAATCGCCATCCGGTTCGAACCCATCAGCAAGGCAACCAGCGCCGTTGCAATGACTGCAGCCAAAAAGGCAATCGAGCCGTAGCCCCAAGCATAGGGGTCTAGCATGCCTACGCCTAAAGCCAGGGGATAAAAAACAATTGCAACGAGTGCAATCCACACCTTCATGAATGCCGGTACTTTCAATTCTTTTGGCGAAAAATAGGCTGTCCACAGAAGTAACATCGAGGTGATGCTAAGTTCACCCGTGAAGCCCCGAACGTAAGCAGCCAAGGGCAATTCCAGTGGCAGAACAAAGGTAAAGATCGGCCAAAATAAGAGGTTAGCCAGCACAAAGCAAACGGCTACCCGCAGTGCCACTATCCGCGCATGGCCTTCCTCTTTAAAAAACACAGCCTGCGCAAGGCATGCCAACACGATTGCAGAACTGATTGCAATCTCCGCCAAGGAAATCACTTGTATAACTGAATTAGGAAGCATTACGAACTTCCTTTCTGATTCTTTTTACTGTCGATCCAGCGTGGATCAAACTGAATGTGCTTGATTCTTTTGCGGTCGTAGGTATAGACCAAATGCACTGACCCATTGGCACCCAGCAATAAAGAGGGGTAAGAAAATTCGCGATACAAGCCATTCGTGAGCGTCTGGTCACTCTCTAGCTCAGCAATCACATTCCAATTGCTGGTTCCGGCAGGTGCTATCGCCAATACAAGGCGATGGCGGGCAGACTCCAAGTCATTGAGCACAATGAGGCGATCGCCATTGGGGAGTTGTAAGCCCGCAATCGCTGCATTGGGATTGGCTAAATCCAAATCCGCACCACTAGACCATGATTGGCCAGCATTTTCAGTCACGGCGCTGGCAATGCGGGGTGGGCCTGCGGACCTTGCCTGCCGAAAGTAGGCAACGGCCTTTTCAGGCGCATCAATAAAGACGATGGGTTGCAATAAGGCGCGGCCCGAACTCATGCGACGCTTATCAACCACGCGCCCACCATCAACCCGAATAAGCTCGCCAAATTTACCCATCCACTCGTGATACACCGGCAAACCCAGCGTGCCATCCGTAAAGTCAAATCCGGGCGCCTTAATCAAAGTACTTAAATTGAGTGCAGGAGTAGTAATCAGCCGCTGGGGACGCGACCAGCTTTCGCCTTCATCGCTGGACTCCATCCAACTGATGGAACTGCCAGCCCAACCCCCTACTGAAACCGTTACGAAATAGAGTTGTAACTTACCGTCGCTAGAGCGCACCGGTAATGGATTACCCAGCTTTTTAATGTAACGCGATAAGCCTCTTTCAGCAGCGACCCGATCAATTACCACTTGAGGCTTGCCCCAAGTGGCTGCCTGGGTATCAAACACCGCCGTTTGAATTACTACATCGCTTGCGCCTTCCCTGGAACCAGCAAACCAAAATGCCCTTAGGTTGCCATCCTTTAAGAGGATCGCGGCCCCTGCATGTACAGATGGTGCGGCGGTCTCTGGAATAAAGTGCGCTTGCGGCTCGGGAATAGTCGCCTGCGATTTTTTACTCCCCACTACAGGTGTATCTGCTGGGCTCTGCTCTGCATTGGGGGCTGCTACTGGCATTGCAAACGCAGCCCATTTTGGCTGGCTCTCAATCTGAATGTACCCTGCTACACCAGCAAGCACCAAGAGGCAAAAACTCAGTACACGCATCATCGGCAAGCATCCGGTGCGGCACTTGGAACAGCAGATGGCGAGTGGATGAGGTATTCGTTCACGAAAAGGTATTGTCCCATCTCACCCTGAATGATGGCCAAAATCTCCGCTTGCGTATGGCGTGCACGCATCTCCATGCGCTTACCTAAAACCTGACAGTCGGCACAGAATACCGGCGGCGCTCCTTGCGGTGCATATGCCGTAAAGTAGGCATAGCGTTTTGCTAAATCAGCACCATTTGCAGCCTCACCGGCAGGGTAGCCCTGTAAGCGTGCGCCTGGTAAAAGGAGGCGATATTCCTCATCTTTTGCCCGGAAATCACAGGGCACGGCCACCAGCTGATTCTGCACACGGGCAATTGCCTGCGGATCGTAACGCCCCACCTGCCCTTCCAGTGGGCCTAGTCCAGTATTGAGCGCTAAATAGCAAATAAAGCAGGTCGCCAAAGCAGAGAGCTTAGCCATGCTTGGCTTAAACAGTCCCCACATCAATAATGCAATACCAGAACCCAGTAAGAGCCAATGCCAAAGGGGGTACTGCCAAACCAATGGGCTAGCCCAATCACCCCCATCCAAACGCACACTTACCCAAGTCAGTGCAAGCAAGACAATCAACTGCAATACCAGTGCTACCCGAAATCCCCACAGCGGCAATCGATGCCAATGCAAGGCAATCAGAGCCGCCAAGGCCGGCATTACTGGCAATAAGTAGCGGCCAGAGCGCTGGCTAGGTAAACTAAATACGATAAAAAAAGCAAGTACAAGGAGCCACAGTAAACGCTCTTCGATGTCAATCACCGCTCGCTCACGCCACGATTGCCAACCCAGCGATACCAAGACAAAAGCGAATAGACCTGCATTGCCAATGGTTGTTAAGAGCAGTAAGCCAATACTATCGCCGCCCCGAATTAAATCCAGCAAATAGTTGCTGCTGCGCGCGCCAAATTTACCGGCATTCTCGCCCAGCACAAATTCCCGCCAAATGGCTTCGGGGTTTGGGTCCAGAGCAAACCACAGGCCAAAAATACCCAGGGCAATGCAGCCAATCAAAATGACCTTGTATAAATCCCGCTTTAGGGTATCGAGCAGGCGCCAGTCACGCCAACACCAATACCAGAGGCTCAAGGCAAAGCACGCAGGGAGTACGTAAGCAAATGACTTGTACAGGAGTCCTAGACCAATGCTGATTGCAGCCATCAGCGGAAAAAGGATGCGCGAGTCAAATGCAGCGCGGGCCCAATACAAGAGGGCAAAAAAAGGTAGGCTTAGAAAAAAGACTTCCGGTGGATCGGTCAGGTAAGGCCGTCCATAGCGGTAGCTTGCAAAGAAAGATAACCACACTACCGCAGCGAGTAATCCAGTCTGCACCTTCCCAGAAAAACGCGCGACCGCTAAAAACAGAAAGAATGCCGTAAGTCCGGTATAGACCACACTGGGCCAGCGCAGCTCCCATAAACCCCAATTGGCTGCCCAGTCCGTACTGGCAATGCCTTGCCAAAACACCAGTGGTGGCTTGGTATTGCGCATGGCCTCCATCTCCGACTGCAAAGGCAGCCACTGCCCCAAGTCTGCGGTGATGCGGGCAATGTGCATATAGACATACTCATCGCCATTTTTTGGCGCAAAGCGGCTATCCAAGGCAAAGAAATACGTCAGGATCGCAAGGGCCAGAGTGAGAAGAAGAAAACGGAGGTGGGTCTGGCTAGGCATGGCGCTAGTTTATAAGGCTTAGGAAAATTCCCGATAAATTAGGGTAAACCTGCAGGCGCACAGATTAATTAGTTGTAACAATATAAGGAATCAATCTCAAGGATTAATGCATTTAAGTTAAGCAAGCATTACCATGGGTTTGCGGTTCGATTTAAGCTTGTTTTAGTGGATTTTTTTATCAATACAAATGGAGCGTATCCAAATGCAAAGTAGCTTTCGTAAACTGGGGCTGGGCCTTGTGGCCTTTTTAAGCCTGTCACAAGTTAGCTTATTCGCTGCGGCACAAAATGCCGATGCAACTAAGTTGTATCACCGCAGTCTGGCCGCCACCTGCGCGAACTGCCATGGCACGGATGGCAAAGGCGTTCCTGAAGCCGGTATGCCGCTGATTAATAACCAATCCAGCGCGCAGATACTTGCTAGCATGAAAGCGTATAAATCCGGCGCACGCGAAGGCACGATCATGCCGCAATTAGCTAAAGGCTACAGCGACGAACAACTACAAATCATTGCCAATCAGCTTGGCAAGAAATAATAAGGGGATGACTATGAATCGTCGAATTTTTATGGGCCAAAGTGCTGCGGCCCTGGGTTTATTGACTGGCCTTTCTGGCCCAGCCCGTGCAGCCAATTTACAAAAAGCGGAAGTGATCGTGATTGGTGGCGGTTATGGTGGCGCTACCGCTGCAAAATACATTCGCTTGCTTTCCAATAATACCGCTCGGGTCACGATCATTGAGCCCAATTCTGAATTCTATTCTTGCCCGATGTCTAACCTCGTTGTTGGTGGATCGCGGACAATGTCGGAGCTACGGGTTTCGTATGACAACCTAAGCAAACGGCACGGCATCAAAATGATTAAAGACAGCGTCGTCAATATCGATGCCGCCAATCAAACCGTGCAACTCGCCTCGGGTAAGTCGATGAAATTCGACAAAGTGGTTCTGTCCCCTGGAATTGGCCTGATGATGGATAGCATTCAAGGTTTAGCGCAAGCCAATCAAGCGGGCGTTACTTTACAAGCTTGGAAAGCCGGTCCTGAAACCGTAGCCCTGCACAAGCAAGTGGCAGCCATGCGCGAAGGTGGCGTGTTTGCCATCACCATCCCAGAGGCGCCGTATCGCTGCCCTCCTGGTCCATATGAGCGTGCCTGCCAAGTTGCGTCTTACCTGAAGGCCAATAACCCCAAAGGTAAGGTCTTGATTTTGGATGCAAACCAAGACGTCACCTCCAAAGGCGGCCTCTTTAAAAAGGTGTGGGCTGAGCAGTATGCTGGCATGATTGAATATCGTCCGAAGCACAATGCCGTTGCGGTTGATGCCAAAGCTAAGACCATCAAGTTTGATGTCCAGGACGATGTAAAAGCCGATGTCTTAAACGTCTTGCCCATGATGCGTGCGGGTGATGTGGCTGTCAAATCCGGCATTGCCAACTCCAATGGTCGCTGGGCAAATGTCAACTACATCAACTTTGAGTCCACTGCTGCTAAGAACGTGCACGTCATCGGTGATGCAATTCAGGTTGCGCCCTTGATGCCGAAGTCCGGTCACATGGCCAACTCCCATGCCAAGGTAACAGCGGCAGCTATTGTTGCTGAGCTCAGCGGCTGGGAAGTTAATCCAGCACCGATGCTGACCAACACCTGCTACAGCTTTGTGAATGCCCGTGAAGTAGTACACGTTGCGAGTGTGCACCAGTACGTCGCTGCCGAGAAAACCTTTAAAACCGTTGCAGGTTCAGGCGGCCTCTCTAGCGAGCCAACTACCCTTGAAGGTGTGTATGCTTGGGGTTGGGCTCGTAATATCTGGGCAGATAGCTTGGCGTAATTGCAGCTCAATTTGGCTCGCTGCCAAAACGAAAAAAGGGGCTTCTTCGTAAGCTCCTTTTTTTATTCTCTTTTACGACGGTTTATGACGCAATTGCATTTTGCGCATTACGCACACGGCGCCGCTTACTGATGATAAAGAAGAGGACGGCAACGATTGGTGCAGCAATGGCGGCAGTGATCTCAGGGTAAACCGGCAAGCCAGCTTCCTTGCCACCCTTGGCGACGTAAAAAAGCAGGCCAACCAAGTAGTAGGTCAGAACCAGAACCGATAAGCTATCGACCGTCTCTTGCATGCGCAATTGCAGCTTGGCCCGCTTGTCCATACTGGCTAATAAAGCCTGTGTTTGCTCCTCATTGACGAACTCGATACGCGTGCGCAGGGTTTGGGTTGTTCTGGATACGCGATCCGACAACTCCTTCAGGCGGCGCTGCGTCCATAGGCAGGTGTCCATCGCTGGCTGAAAACGCCGATCCATAAACTCGCGCAGAGTCTGAATACCCGGCACAGCTAGCTCGTTAAGCTCGGCCAAGTTTTTATTTACTAACTGGCTGTAGGCTTCAGCTGCCGTAAAACGCAGGCCAAACTCGGAAATCCACTGTTCTGTTTTGGATGCTAATTGCGAAAGATCAGATAAAAATTCGCCGTTCTTTTTTAGCTGAGTGCCGGAATCCGTTTGCAGTAAGGCAATTTCTTTCGACATTTGCGCTAGCTCGGACTCGGCATTGCGTAGCGGCAAAGACAGGCCCTTGGCTACCGGGAAGGCAAGCATCGCAGCCATGCGGTAGGTTTCCACTTCCGTAATACGGCGCGCCACTCGTCCGGCTTGACGGGAGCCCAAGGTATTGTGCGGCACATAGTACGAGATAAAGCCATCCTCGTTTAAATGCAAGTCTGTCCAAAGCTGCGCTTGGCGATTGGACATGATGTAACCACCGATCAAGGTATTGCCATCAAAAATAGCAGAGACTTCTTCTGCATCATTAAAGAGGCTGCGGTCTTCAAAGGCAATGTCAATGGCTGCAATACGCTGCCCACCAGATGCTTCGATGGCTGGGCAAGCCATTTTTTGAAGTAAGGAATTCAAGTCTGTCAGGATAGGCTGGCGAGTCTGCATCAAGGGAGCGTCTACCAATCTACTTTGCTGAACGATCGCTGCAATGGTGGCAAATTCGCCATGGAGCTCCCATTTAATGATGATGCGCTCGGGAGCCGCCGTTAACTCAATCGATCTAAAAAAGTGATCTTGGTTACCAGCGCCTTTTTTAGGAAAGGCTTTTGAGAGGCATTCAATCCAATCGATTTGCAATTGACGAGACGCTGCATCCAATAAAAAAGCTTGCGACAAAATACGCTCTTTAGGCCACTGCGCGACTGGCGGCCGGGAGTGTACCTCTTCATGGAGCACCTGCCTTGAGGGGTGATCGTAGGGTTTCATCATCTGCTGTTCCGGTCTGCGGTATTGGGTGATTGTGAAATGATACCGCTAAATATGGGCTAAAAAGGGCTCTGGGTAGCAAATTCCAGCCTGCCTATAGAATAGGAATTCATCTGCAATTGAATGGATCTTATGTCGCTGCATCCCTCCAACAGTCCAGAGTGGGCTACCCGCGTTGATTTGGCGGCATGCTACCGCTTATGTGCCCTGAATCGCTGGGATGACCTGATTTACACGCACATTTCAGCGATGGTCCCAGGAGAGCCCGATCAATACCTGATCAATCCTTTTGGTATAGGATTCGAGGAAATCACCGCATCCAATTTATTGAAGGTAAATCTGCATGGTGAGTTACTTCCAAATCAATCGGGCATAGTCAATCCGACGGGATTTGCCATTCATGGGGCAATCCACCAGGCTAGGCCTGATGCCTTCTGCGTAATGCATTTACATAACACTGCGGGCATTGCTGTTTCCGCCCAGCGTGACGGACTACTGCCCTTATCGCAACATGCCATGCGCTTTATGGGGCACTTGAGTTACCACGATTACGAGGGCGTTGCGCTAACCGAAGCGGAAGGAATGCGCCTCACCAACAATCTTGGAAATCACCCAGCCATGCTATTACGCAACCATGGCACGCTGACCGTTGGTCGGACTATTGGCGAAGCGTACGTCGTGATGGCAACCCTCATCAAGGCATGCGAGGTACAGATATCGGCATTAAGCAGCGCACAGCTAATCACACCAAATCCTGCAATCATCAAAAAGGCGGCGGCAGAGCTTGATGACGCAGGGGCCCAAGAAGGTATTCTCGAATGGCCTGCACTATTACGTCAGCTCGACCGAATTGATCCCAGTTATAAAAATTAATTTAAGTCACTATTCACTAGAAAGGAAGAAACTGTGCCAACCATCCATGTGCAATTATTTTCTGGCCGAACCATCGAACAAAAACGGCAATTCGTGGAAGCAGTCACGCGCGTCACCTGTGAAACGCTGAACTGCAGTCCAGGCTCAGTTGATATTATTCTGACCGACGTTACTAAAGAGAATTGGGCCAGCGAGGGTGTGCTGTGGAGCGATAAAAAGTAATGCTGCGTTAAAGCTGTACATCCGTTTTGGCGGTCGATAGGGCATTCGCCTTAGCAAGGTAAGGTCGCTCACCGCGAATTAGGCAATTGCGAACGTAATCCATACTGCTTCGTAGACTGTAGTACTCACCCGCCATGCTCTTGGGCACCTTAAAAGTCAGTGCATCTGCTTCCAATTGATTAATCCTATTAATGTAGGCATCGCATTGGCTGGCATCAAACCCAAGCGCCAGCTCTTGCTCAAAAGCCCATAGAGCTCCGTACATTTTATTAATTCGCACCTGCACGCGCTTGTTACGGTAATTAGGTAAAGCAGACAGGATCGGATAGGCAAATGCTAAAAATGGAACAACTAAAATGAACATGCGATGCACAAACTCAGCCAGCCAAAATGGCAGGTAATTCATGATGGGTGGTACGCCGCTCTTTTGGAATCGAGAAGCCACTTCGCTCTCTGGAAATGCAGAATGATTAAACAAAGGAAACTCCCCGCGTTTAGCAAAAAAGGATTGCTTGCCATTGATTGCTTCAGCCGCTTCTAAAAATAAGTACTGCAGAGCGGGATTCATCCGATCATCCACCAGTAGCTGCGTAGTGGTTGATAACAACTCAATAGCCTCCGGCGGAAAATCACGAGCCAAGCTAAAGCCGGCCGTTGGTACTGTCAGAATTTCTAGGTAGGGCAGTATGCGGGTATAGGCTTCGGCACGACTAAAGCCAATTAAGTTTAGCCTGGGATCGCCGAGTAATTTTTCAACGTTAGGCGACTCGAGTTGATCAACTAAAAAAAGGACATCAATCTCGCCACGTAATAAAGCATCGACACCCTCGGTCGAGGGTAGCGTCAAAAATTGAGGGATATATTGCCCTAAACCAGCTGCCTTCAAAATATTAAGTGCCTGGCTATGGGTTCCGCTACCTGCCTCGCCGATCGAGGTCTTCATGCTCAAGAGCTTTTTTAAGCGATCGCCCTGAAAATGGAACTTGGAAATCTCCAGCTCTGACCCGCGGTAAAAGAACCAAATCGGCTCATATGCAACACTGCCTAGGGACAAAATACCGGCTATGCCAGTTTGATTATGAATACCGGCCTGAACAAAAGCAGCCTGTACCGGATCTTTACGATCACTGAGCCGTGCTATGTTTTCTTGGGCGCCACGAGACGGAACCAGCTCGATGGTGATGCCTTTTTTAGCAAAATAGTCGACGTATTTTTTAGCCAGCATCTGATACGAGCCGCCATCCGAGCCGGTAGCCATCAAGATCCGTTTGGGCGGCGGCGGATCTGCCAACCACCATACCAGCATTAACCCCGCGAATAGCAACAATAGCAATGGCCAGGCTTCACGAATAAATTCAATAAAGCTGGTCCATTTTTCTAGGACAGCCTCATATACCCCTAGTGCGGTGTCTTTTATGTCTTCTTTTACGCTACTCATACCAGGTCAGTCTAAAAGTAATTTATTAACTAATCATATTCTTTTTAAAAACCGTACTTTACTTTCTGAGAAGCTTAATTGATTCGGGTTACAACCCCATAAAAAAGGGGTGCATCAGCACCCCTCCAGAAACCCACTTCCTTAAGTTCTTTAATCTAGTTTAATCTTCGTCTTTTCAATTACTTTTTTCCAGCGCTCGATATCTGCAAAATATAGATCACTAAATTGAGTTTGATTCAGGGGTGCGATTTGTACGCCGGCCTTCACAAAACGCTCTCTGAGCTCGGGGGACTCCATTATTTTTAAAGTGGAGGCGTTCAATTGATTAATAATCGCTCGCGGGGTGCCGGCTGGAGCAAAAATGCCTTGCCAGAGGGTGTGTTCATAACCAACTACGCCTGATTCTGCGACGGTTGGTAGTTCAGGTGCCCCAGGAAAACGCTGTTTGCTAGTAACCGCCAACGCCCTTACCCGATCACCTTTGTACAAAGGTAAGCCAACCGGCATGCCTGCAAAGTAAAAATCAATTTGTCCACCAACCACATCCGTTGCTGCCGGCGAACCTCCTTTGTATGGAACGTGGATGGCTTGCAATCCAGTCAGCGATAAAAATAGTTCCCCTGCCATATGGTCAGAATTACCAATTCCGGACGATGCAAAACTGAGTTGCCCAGGTTTTGCCTTCAGTATTGCTATTAAATCTGCTACTGATTTTGCTGGTGATTTGGTATTGACAATCAAAATATGGGGTGTAGCAGCAACCCCGACAACGGGTATGAGGTCTTTACTACCATTAAAGGGTAGCTTTGGATTTGTTGCCACACTAATAGCTAGCCCGTTTTGTGCAAACAAAATGGTGTAGCCATCTGGAGCGCTCTTGGCAACCGCATCCGCAGCAATATTACCGGCTGCCCCACCCCTATTTTCAACGACGATCGGTTGCTTGAGCGCAATACTCAAATCGTTTGCAATCATGCGGCCAACAATATCCGTTGAACTACCTGGGGCATAGCCAATCATCATTTTGATTGGCTTATCTGGGTACGTAGAGGCCAATGCAGTAGTTGCAACTCCGCTCATCATCATCGCCGTAGCAATTAGCTTAGAAATTAACCGTAATGTTAAGGTCATTTTTATCTCCATATCGTATTAATAACTCTCTTGGTTTAAAGGTTTAAAACAGGTACGCCACATTCAACTGCACATGCATTTAATGCTTTAATTAACTCACTTGAAACTGGGATGCCATCACGCTGGCGTGTTGAGATGGATGTATTCGCCCCCTCTCCAGGAACACGAATGCAATTAACTCCAGGCAAAGTATTGGATGTTTGAATATCGCGAACTACGGTAGCTACACGCTCAATAAAAAGTTCACGATCTCCAAATGCATCTGGATCTACCGCAATCAAAGCCTGACCCGTGTTCGTAACGCCATCATGGCAAGCATTAAAGTCAATCGTCTCTTTTCCAACAGCAGCCCCATTTAAGGTTCCCGCAAGGAGGCTAATCATCAAGGCCAAACCGTAGCCCTTATAGTCGCCAATTGGGAGTAAAGACCCCTCACCTGCTCGTGCTGGATCAACTATTGGCTTACCAAAACGATCAATCATCCAGCCCTCAGGAATGGACTCACCACGTTGTGCCGCCAGCTTTACCTTGCCATAGGCAGCAACCGTAGTAGCCATATCCAGTAAAACCACCGGTTGATCTTTGCCAGCAGGTACTGCAATTGCAATTGGATTGGTGGAGAGCAATAAGTCAATACCGCCCCAAGGAGCCATGTGGTTTGCGTTACCAACCGCCATATAGATGCCAACCAATCCGCGCTCCGCTAACATGCGAACATAAACTGAAGCAGCCCCAGAATGGTTTCCGTGGTGGCTACCTATCCAACATACTCCGTGCTCACGGGATTTTTTAATAGCTAGCTCAACGACCTGATTCATCACTAGATGCCCAAGTCCGTTGTCACCATTGATTAATGCAGTACCGCCACGCTCGCGCTCTACCCGGATATGCGGGTGCAAATTAATACCGCCGGCCTTAATTCGCTTGACGTAAGCTGGCAATCTAAAGATTCCATGTCCATCAGCCCCAGCAAGATCAGACTGCACCATCAGATGAGCCACAGTCTTCGCATTTACTGGCGAAACGCCAATCGAAATGAAAACATCTGCAATAAATTGCGATGCTTGATGAATTGGTAAATGGTGGCGATTAGTCATCATTTTTTATTGGTTCGCAGGAGTATTACGCAATTCCATGCTGTAAATGTATCTGCCCTCAGGGTGATAGGTAACAGTGGCCTCAAATAATTTTCCGCTGGCATCAAAATAGCGCCTTGTGATAACTAAACAAGCGGAGCCAATATCGACATTCAATGCATTGGCATACTTTTGATCTGCGCGCGCTGCATAGACATCTACCTCAGCACGGTCGATCTTTAGTGCAAAGCGCCGTTCAATTTGCTCAAAAACCATTAACTGCGAATGCTCTGGATCGGTGGTGACATCAGCAAACTGTGGCAGGATATAAATATCAGTCCAAGCAATGGCTTGATTTGAATCTTGATTTTTTCGAACACCACCGATGTGGTACCACGACGATCCAATTGGAGCATCTAAGACTTTTGCCAAAGCCTCATCACACTCGACAAACTCCTCTATTGCATTCACCCGATAGGTGTCACGCGGATACCGCAGAATATCGGCAGGGGAATTGAATGATTGGGTAAAGCGGCGTGGCGACAACCTAGAAATAACTTGCGTAGCAGCACCCTGCTGCCTCAGTATTAAGCCATCCCGCTCTAAATTGCTCAGCGCATGTCGCAATGTATGCCTACTGGCGTTAAACAGTGTGCACAGCTCGCTTTCCGATGGAAGGCTCGACCCAACCGCCCAATAGCCCTCACGGATGCGCTCAGAGAGCGTATTCGCGAGTGTCTGGTAAAGGGGTGGATTTGCAGTCAAATTAAGATAAGCCAAACATTTTTTTACCTGCTATTGGCAGGCGGGCTTTGAGGATGTCTCCTGACAAGGACTCGGTAATGTAGAGATCCTTACCGTCACCGCCAAAGCATAAGTTAGCCAAATGATGGTGATGCGGGTTGTCTGAATAAATCAAGTGGGTCGGCAGCATATTGTTATCAAAACGCCAAATGCCGACGCCAAGATGGCAAACCAACAAACCATTTTCCGAATCCATTTCGATTCCGTCTGGGCCGGCAACACCGCCGGTCAACTGAATTGCAACGCCCGTTTTAGAAACAGAGCCATCTGCCATCAGCGGCAAGCGCCATATTTGCTGTGATCGCGTTGCTGCAACAAACACATGCTTTTCTTGGGTATTCAGGGTAATTCCATTAGGACTTGGAATATTTAATACCAAACGATCAAGCTGTCCATTGGCACGTAACCTAAAAACCCGACCCGTTGGATCAGCAATTCCGGTTTGGCCCTGATCAGTAAAGTACAAATCGCCATTGGAAGCGAAGTGCAAATCATTAAGGCCCTTGAAGTTTTCACTGTACATCGAACCCAGTACCGTAGATATCTTGCCAGTTTTGGTATCGAGTTCTAAAAGACCACACTTGTAATCGCAAATGAAAGCGCGGCCATCTTTATGAAACTTTAAGCCATTCGGCCAGCCGTCATATTGGGTAACTAATTCCCAGTCCCCTTTTGGCGTAATCTTAAAAATGCGCCCAAACGGTATATCCACAAACCATAAATTTCCCTCGCGATCAAAGGAAGGGCCTTCTAAAAAGCATTCGACCTCCGCGTTTTGACGATTAGGGTCAGACCAGCCCGTGCGCGATTTTTTTCTAAACTTGGCAGGCATGGACATAAAGACCTCTGCCTTAATCTTCTCTACCGGCTGAAATGGGTTGTGCATTCTGGAAATCTCCTAAAGTTATACGGATAAGTTAGCGTAAATACGAATATGACTCTGCCGGGATTGTTTTTGCTAAAAACACGATATTTGCCATATTAAATCATAATTTTATGGTGCTCGACTAATTCGAGGTGTACTATTTTACTAAATTCATGATTTACTTGTACGAACAAATTAAATAAACGGAAAACCAATGGATCGGATTGTTGTTATTGGTACAGGCACCATGGCCGCAGGCATAGCAGCAGGGTTTATTACAGAAGGATTGCCCATCACCCTACTTGGTCGCTCCGCTGAAAAAGCGAGCGCTTGTTTAGATAAGGCGCTGGGGCTAGCGATTGCCATCAGCAGCAAGGATTTTGTCCGCGCATCAAGCCCAGAGGCACTAAAGCAATTGCAGCAATGTGGCGTTTTTGAAGAATGGAGCGAATGGTCTAACTGCCTTTGGGTGATAGAAACCGTTTCAGAAAACTTAGCACTGAAAAAAACCATTTTTGCCGCGCTGGATAAAAAAGTCCCAAAATCCGTTCCCATCGGCAGTAATAGCTCCGGCTTCCCGATTAGTAAGATTGCTGAGGGCCTGCCTACAGCAGCTCGCATGATGGGTGCTCATTACTTTATGCCGGCGGACATTGTTCCATTGGTTGAGATTGTGATGGGCGAAAAAACAGATCCAACACTCGCAGAGCAGGTATGCGCACTCTACAAATCGATTCATAAAAAACCAGTTTTAGTTAAGCGCGATATCCCCGGATTTTTAGCAAATCGCATTCAGCATGCACTCATGCGGGAAGCCCTTGCTTTAGTAGACGCGGGCATCGCAACGCCGGATGATGTGGACGATGCAGTGCGCTACAGCTTCGGCTTTCGTTATGCAGCAGTTGGTCCGATGACCCAAAAAGAAATCTCTGGATGGGATGGGATGGCTAATGCTGCCAAGGAAATCTACCCCTCGCTCTCGAATATCGATGCCATTCCTCCTAGCTTAGCTAATCTGATGGCAGAAGGTAAAACCGGAATCAAGGCTGGGGAAGGATTTCGGAAATGGAGTCCGGAAGAAAGCAAGGCGATGAACGCCCTTTACTCACGCCGTCTTAAGGCTGCGTTTGAAGTTCTCAACATTCAATAATGCCCCACTCACTCGAAACTGTCTTTTTTACCAAGGAAAGATTGGGAACAACACCAATCCCAACGGAATTGAGTTGCTCGACATTCAATCTTCCTTCGGCAGCAGTTAGAGGCGCATCACAGATGTCGTACTCCAAATACGCATTGGACATGCTGAGGCCCCATGGTGCCCCATTCACTGCAAAGCCAATACTGGCGGTTGCTGCTGCTGACAAGGAGGTTTCTGCAACTTTGCACGCCAGATTTAACTTAAGGCCGCGTTTTTCTAATTCTATTGCGGCCTCCATGCCTGGCAGCATGCCGCCTAGCTTAATGAGCTTTAAGCTGGCTCCGTCCATTACCCCATTATCTGCGCACGCCTTGATAGTATCGACACCATGGATGGATTCATCCAAGCAAATCGGCAGCGGGGATGCCGTCTTTAAGCTTGCAAAGTCAGCAATGGAATGGCTCGCTGCAATCGGCTGCTCGACAAAAGAAAGGCGCGCGGCGAGATCAGATCGACAAAATGCAATTGCCTGTTCTAAAGTGAAAGCACCGTTGGCATCGGCCGATATCGTATCGCCCTCTAAAGCAGCGCAAATTGCGGCGACCCGCTGCAGATCAGAATTCAGGTCATATACGCCTACTTTGATTTTCCAATGCCGATATCCCTGGTCTCGCAGGGCTCGCGCATCCGCAATCTCCGTTTCCAAAGAGCCGCCCAGCATCCGCAGAACTGGCAACGGATCTGGTTTGGCCGAGGACTCAATGCGATGCGCCTTGCGTAACAAAGACCATAATGGCTCTCCTTTGGCTTGCGCAAAGAGATCGAATAGAGCCAATTCAACACATGACTTCGCTGAAGTATTGGCGTATAAAAAACGGGACTGCATAGCGCCAATAGCGCAAGGGTCTACCCATGACACCTCTTTCACTGCATTTAGAAGATACGCAGTGTTAGCCAAGACACTACCAAGCGTTTCGCCCGTCATCAGAGGCGCCGCAGATGTTTCTCCCCAGCCCTCCCTGCCCTCACCATCGATCAGGCGCAAGAGCAAGGTGTTGGCATGCGTAACCGTTTCCCCCGACATTTTCATCGGCGCACGAAGCGGTATCGAGAGCGGAAAAAGCGTAGCGGATTTAATGTTCATTGCTTCTATTCAGGTTTTATAGTGCTATCAATTTCATAAAAACAGTAAGGAGATCATATGCTAAAAATTATTCGAGTCATTGCAATTGCATTAGCTGCATCATCGCTTCAAGTGCAAGCGCAGCCCTACCCTAATCAACCCATTCGCCTCATTGTGCCATTTGCTGCCGGAGGCCCATCCGATGTTCTAGCAAGGGCCTTTAGCCAAAAATTAGGAGAAGATTTAGGGCAACCGGTCATTATTGATAACAAGCCAGGTGCAGGAACCAACTTAGCCGCAGAATTTGTTGCGCGCTCAAAACCAGATGGTTATACGATTTTTTTAATGATGGTAGGAACGCAGGCAATTAACGAAACCTTGTATAAAAAATTGAATTACAACACCGTTAAGGACTTTGCTCCGATTACCCTCGTGGCCTCCTCTTCTCTGATGCTGGTAGCCAATCCATCTGTTCCAGTTAAAAATGTTAGTGAGTTAATTGCCTACGCCAAAGCTAATCCAGGTAAGGTCAATTTTGGTTCTTCAGGTACGGGCACCCCACTCCATCTGGGTGGTGAGCTATTTAATGTACAAGCAGGGACAGACATTACCCATGTACCTTACAAGGGCGCAGTCCCAGCGCTGACCGATGTATTGGGCGGGCAGATTCAGACCGCTATGGTTGGTACGCCGGCAGCACTACCCCACGTTAAATCGGGCAAACTCACTCCGATTGGTGTCACCAGCCTAAAGCGCACGCCTAACGCACCGGAAGTTCCTGCAATTGCGGAGACACTGCCCAATTTTGAAGTCGAGCTCGTTTACGCACTGGTTGCCCCCACAGGCACGCCCAATCCAATCATTAAGCGTCTCAATGCGCAGATGGGCACAATACTCAACAACCCAGAAATCAAAACCCAACTTGCAAGCCGGGGGTTTGATGTGCAAACGAGCACGCCAGAGCAGTTGGGCGCCTACATTAAAGCTGAGGTAGCAAAATGGGCGCCGATTGTGAAAAAATCAGGGGCTTCTGCTGAATAATTATCCGCACTTATTTAACCTCCATTTATTGAACCCATTCACCCCATGATTGAAATTTCTGAAAAGCGCCTCATTGGCCCTGTTATTCGCTTGCACCCCAATGACAACGTCGTCGTAGCCCGAGTCGATGTTGGCATTGGAACTGCAGTCCCAAGTGAGCATTTCACTAGCCGCAGTCAAGTGCCGGCAGGTTACAAGATTGCAGCCTCACCAATTAAAAAAGGGGATCCGATACTGAAGTACAACGTCACCGTTGGCTTTGCGAATGTGGATATTGAGCCCGGCACCATGGTGCATGGCCACAATACCGACTTTAAGGAATTTGATCGGGACTACGCCTACGCCAGTGAATTTAAACCCACTGTTCTATTACCAGAATCGGAGCGCGCCACCTTTGAAGGCTATGTGCGTGCCAATGGCAAAGTAGGTACGCGCAATTTCATTGGCATTTTGTCTACGGTCAATTGCTCAGCAACAGTGGTGAACAAGATTGCCGAATGGTTTACGCCCGAGCGTTTAGCTGAGTATCCCAATGTAGATGGCGTGGTTGCCTTTAGCCATTCGATTGGTTGCGGCATGGAGATGACCGGCGAGCCGATGCAATTGCTTCGCCGGACAATGGCTGGTTACGCTAGGCACCCTAACCTCGCTGCTGCTTTAGTGATTGGCCTGGGTTGTGAACGCAATCAACTCAAAGGCTTAATGGCGCAGGAAGACCTCCAAGAGGGATCTACCTTACATACCTTCATCATGCAAGAAAGTGGTGGCACGCGCAAAACCATTGAAGCCGGTATTGAAGCAGTCAAAGCCCTCTTACCCGATGCCAATCAAGTGAAACGCGAAACTGTCTCTGCAAGCCACTTATGCGTTGGTCTACAGTGCGGCGGCTCTGATGGCTTCTCATCGATCACTGCTAATCCTGCCTTGGGCGCTGCCGTTGATATTCTGGCGCGGCACGGAGGCACGGGTATTTTGTCGGAGACGCCGGAGATTTATGGTGTGGAGCATACCCTCACCCGGCGCGCTGCAAGCAAAGCGATTGGTGAAAAACTCATTGGGCGCATTCGCTGGTGGAAAGACGAGTACTCGGTTGGTCGCGATGTCCAAATCAATGGCCAAGTGAGCCCTGGAAATCAAGTGGGTGGCTTGGCTAATATTTTTGAGAAGTCCTTGGGCTCCTCCATGAAAGGCGGCACAGGCCCATTGATGGAAGTCTATCGCTATGCAGAACCGGTCACGACCAAGGGCTTTGTCTTTATGGACACCCCGGGGTTTGATCCCGTCTCGGCAACGGGTCAGATCGCCGGCGGCGCAAATCTAATCGCCTTTACCACGGGCCGCGGCTCGATGTTTGGCAGTAAGCCCGCCCCCTGCATTAAATTGGCGACCAATACCCCCATGTACTTGCGATTAAGCGAGGATATGGATATCAATTGCGGTGAGATTTTAGATGGAACCGTATCTGTACAAGAAATGGGCCAGCGCATCTTTGAACTCTTCTTGGATACCGCCTCAGGTAAGCCCTCCAAAAGCGAATTACTGGGCCTTGGCGACTACGAGTTTGTACCCTGGCAAATTGGCATCATGAGTTAAGCATCCTTGGGAGGGATGGGTCTCCTTACTAAGTTCTACCGCGCCTCAAAGGTGCGGTAAAGATCTGTAAAATAGATTGAGTCGTAGACCACCACCACAGGAGTTGCTTTCGTCTTATGAAATTCAAGGACTATTACGAAACGCTCGGCGTTGCCCGAACTGCAAGCCAAGATGAGATCAAGCAAGCCTACCGCAAGCTTGCGCGCAAATACCACCCCGATGTCAGTAAAGAAGCGGGTGCCGAAGAACGCTTTAAAGAAGTGGGTGAAGCATTTGCGGTATTAAAAGACCCCGAGAAACGCACAGCCTACGATCAAATGGGCAGTAATTGGAAGAGCGGACAAGACTTTAATCCCCCACCCGATTGGAATGGTGGCGCCTTTACGGATGGTGAATTTAGCGGCGACCAGAGTGACTTTTTTGAATCGCTATTTGGCCGGAGTGCGCGCGCGCAGGGTGGCCGCCAATCGCAGCCTAGATCCGCTAAAGGCCAGGATCAGCATGCCAAGATCAGCATTGATTTGGTGGATGCGTATCAAGGCGCTAAACGTACGATTGGACTCAGCATGCCGACCTACGATGCGCAGGGTCAACTGATCATGCAAGAGCGCAAACTCGATGTCAGCATTCCGCAGGGTATTCGTGCAGGCCAAAATTTACGCCTCGCCGGTCAAGCCGGTCCTGGTTTCGGTGGTGGGCCAGCAGGTGATCTGTATTTGGAGATTGAGATACGTCCAAACCCGATTTACCGCGTTGATGGTAAAGATGTTTTTTTAGATTTACCACTGAGCCCATGGGAAGCTGCTTTAGGCACCAGCGTTAATGTGCCGACACCAACTGGGGCAGTGTTAGAGCTCACCATTCCAGCCGGTACTGCTGCTGGACGTAAGATGCGCCTCAAAGGTAAAGGCATCCCGAGCAAAGAGCCCGGGGATCTGTACGTTGTGCCTAGCATCGTCTTGCCAAATGCAGAAACCGAAGCGCAAAAAGAAGCTTATCGCACACTGCATGGTGCATTTGATTTTGAGCCCAGAACTCACCTGAAGGGATGATTGCCATGACCCAAACACACATCACCTGGATTGAAGGTACTATCGTCGAAAACGAAGTACACATGACCATGGTGGAACTAGCAGAAGCAGCCAGTACCCCAGAGGATCTGATTATGGCCTGGGTCTCGGAAGGCGTTTTAAGTCCCGCTGGCGCATCGCCAGAGGATTGGCGCTTTAGCGGCGACTCGCTCAAGCGAGCCAAAACCGCTGCGCGCTTAATGGACGACTTAGAGCTTAATCTGCCTGGCGTTGCCTTGGCTCTCCATTTACTGGATGAGCTTGATCAACTGCGTAGCCAACTCCAGGTTACCAACATTAGTTCTGACAAAGAATAAGCAAGTCTCCGCTTAGGATTCTGAACGGCTCAGTAATAATTCCCAGCGTTGCAGCATTGTCTCAAGCTGATTGGTAAGCTCAATTAAGCGGGCCTGCATACTCGCAGCCAATTCAGGTTCATTTTTGTATAAATCGGGATTGCTCATCGCCAAGCCAATCTCGGCCTGCTCTGCCTCAAGGACTTCAATCTGCAAAGGTAATTTCTCTAGCTCTTGGCGCTCTTTGCCATTGAGTTTTTGAACGCCAGCTTTAGGGGCTGCTGGCTTGGCGTCCTTGCTGTCTTTTTCTACTGACTTGATGCTTGCTTTTGCAGCGGGTTCTGTCTTTAGGCTGCCGTTTTCCGAACGAATTTGATCGGAGCGTGCCTTCTGAATTTTCCAGTCCTCATAGCCACCTTCGTACTCGCGCCAAAATCCATCACCTTCATTGGCAATAATGCTGGTCACTACGTTATCCAGAAAGTAACGATCGTGACTGACTAAAAAGACCGTACCCTTATAGTCCTGAAGCAACTGCTCCAAGAGATCGAGGGTATCAATATCCAAGTCATTGGTAGGCTCATCGAGTACCAAGACGTTCGCTGGCCTTGCAAATAGGCGAGCAAGTAGTAATCGATTGCGCTCGCCACCCGATAAGGTACTGACCGGTGAATTGGTGCGCTCTGGCGCGAATAAGAAATCACTTAAATAACTTTTCACGTGCTTGCGATTACCATTGATCTCAATCCATTCACTACCGGGACTAATGTAATCCTCCAGCGACGCATTGAGATCCAAACCTTCGCGCATTTGATCAAAGTAAGCTACCTCAATCCGCGTACCCATCACCGCCGTTCCTACATCCGGAGCAATGGTGCCGAGAATCAGTTTTAACAAGGTTGTCTTGCCAGCGCCATTAGGGCCAAGCAGGCCAACCTTATCACCACGCAAGATGGTGGCAGTAAAGTCTTGCACGATCGGACGATCATATGATTTCGAGACGTTTTGCAAGTCCGCTACGATCTTGCCACTGCGATCCCCTGCCGATACAGCCAACTTCACTTGGCCAATGGCATCGCGCCGCTGTGCACGGCTAGCGCGTAGCTTTTCAAGGCGGGCAATTCGGCCAACGCTGCGGGTACGCCGCGCTTCGACTCCCTTACGTATCCAAACCTCTTCTTGCGCCAGCATCTTATCGGCCCTGGCATTAGCCAAAGACTCTGCATTGAGCTCTTGATCCTTGAGTACCTCATAGGCGGAAAAGTTACCGGGATAGCCGCGCAAGATGCCGCGATCGAGCTCGACGATCTGCGTGCAGACCGCATCCAAAAAGGCCCGGTCGTGGGTAATTAAGATCACGGAGCCCTGATACTCCCTCAGCAACTCTTCTAGCCACGTAATCGAATCCAAATCCAGGTGGTTAGTTGGCTCATCCAATAGCAGCACTTCAGGAACAGCAACCAAGGCTTGTGCCAAGGCGACGCGTTTTTTAGTACCTCCTGATAGCGCGGTGATTTTCATATCGGCTTGCAGGTGCAAGCGGTCGAGGGTCTCGTGGACCCGCTGCTCCCAGTTCCAGCCGCTTACGGCTTCTAAGGCTGATTGCAATTCATCCAGCCGCTGATGGGATGCGTCATCCCATTCCCCAACACTCAGGGCCTCGTATTCTTCACGCAAGGACTTTGCCTGCGATACGCCTTTGGCAACCGCATCAAATACGGTTTCAGTGGCATCGAAGATCGGCTCTTGGGGGACGTATGCAATACGGAGGCCTTGCTGGTATTGCAATAGACCGTCATCTAGCTTTTCAAGGCCAGCCAGAATTTTAAGGAGGGATGATTTACCAGTGCCATTACGACCAATTAAGCCAACGCGCTCACCTGATTCAAGCGTAAAAGCCGTGTTAGCAAGTAAGTCAACGTGGCCAAAAGCCAGTTTTGCATCTGTAAGTACGATTAAAGCCATGCCGCATTATCGTCTGTTCTGGAAACCAAGGCCGATAAACGCCGCCTTTGCCCAATCTTATTGCGTGTATTGGGCCAGATAGTCCAAGGCAAGTGCCTCGGCTACTTTAATGCCATCCACGCCCGCCGACATGATGCCGCCAGCGTAGCCAGCGCCCTCGCCTGCCGGGTATAAGCCTTTAATGTTCATGCTTTGGTAATTCGCGCCGCGCGTGATCCGCAATGGCGATGAGGTGCGTGTCTCCACTCCCGTGAGTACCGCATCCTTCATTGAAAAGCCAGGTATCTGTTTTTCAAAAGCAGGAATCGCCTCTCGAATAGCCTCAATTGCATAGTCAGGCAAGCTCTTAGCCAGATCCGTTAAATGTACGCCCGGTTTGTACGATGGCAACACGCTACCAAAATCAGTGGATGGTTTGTTGGCTAAAAAATCACCGACCAATTGACCGGGGGCTTCATAGTTTTTGCCGCCGAGCTCAAATGCCCTCGATTCAATCTGGCGCTGAAATTCAATGCCGGCCATTGGGCCGCCTGGATAATCCTCTGGGGTGATACCCACCACAATCCCAGCATTGGCATTGCGCTCATTGCGAGAATACTGACTCATGCCGTTAGTCACCACACGATTGGGTTCCGAAGTAGCAGCCACGACGGTACCGCCTGGACACATACAGAAGCTATAAACCGAGCGTCCATTTTTAGCGTGGTGTACTAGTTTGTAATCGGCTGCGCCAATCAGGGGGTTACCGGCATGCGGGCCTAATCTGGCCTTATCAATTAAGGACTGCGGATGCTCAATCCGAAATCCAATGGAAAAGGGCTTTGCTTCTAAATACACACCGGCATCGTGCAGCGCCTGAAAGCTATCGCGTGCACTATGGCCCAAAGCCAAGATAACCTGATTGGCTGCAAGATGCTCGCCATCCTCTAAGACCACACCACGAATTGAATTATCGGTAATTTCAAAACCAGTGACTTTTTGTGAAAAGCGTATTTCACCACCAAGGGCGATGATTTCTTTACGTATCTTTTCAACCACGCCCACTAGTCGAAAGGTGCCAATATGGGGTTTCGCAACGTACAAAATTTCTGCGGGGGCGCCGGCATTAACAAATTCGTGTAGTACCTTACGGCCATAAAACTTCGGATCTTTAATCTGACTCCAGAGTTTGCCATCGGAGAAGGTGCCTGCACCACCCTCGCCAAACTGCACATTGGATTCGGGGTTCAGGGTATTTTTGCGCCACAAACCCCAAGTGTCTTGAGTGCGCTCACGTACCGCTTTACCCCGCTCGAGCACGATTGGCTTAAAACCCATTTGCGCTAGCAGCAAAGCGGCAAAAATACCGCAGGGGCCAAAACCAATCACCACAGGGCGGCGTTCTAGCTTTGCCGGTGCTTTGGCGACAAAATGGTAGCGCGTATCGGGCGATGGCCGTACATGGATATTGCCAGAAAATTGACTGAGAACCTGTGCTTCGTCTTTTACTGAAACATCAACGGTATAGATGAATGCCAAGGCCACATTTTTACGTGCGTCATAGCTGCGCTTAAATACCTCAAACGAAATCAAGTCCTTTGGCACAATTTTAAGAAAACACACGATCGCCAATTCCAATGCCTCAGGAGCATGGTCTATGGCAAGGCGTAGTTCTGTAATTCGGATCATAGGGCTATACGATACACAGTCTTAGAGCAGTAGGCGATCCAGCACTGTAACTGCTGAACTTTGGTTATAGTTAATACCATGGAAACGCCACCCCTATTTCAGTCGCGCATCGGCCTAGGTACCTGGCAGATGGGTGAAGACCCCAGTCAAGCCAAGGCAGAGTGCGCAGCTATCACGCATGCACTCGCGGTCGGATACCGCCTAATTGATTCCGCAGAAATGTACGCCGACGGCACTGCTGAATCGCTGGTTGGCAAGGCTCTAGGCTCCTTCGCTTCCAGTCGCCGTACTGAAGTGACTTTAGTCTCCAAGGTACTGCCGCACAACGCTAATAAGAATGGCACGATCAAAGCCTGTGAAGCCAGTTTGCGGCGCATGCAATGCGATTACTTAGACCATTACTTATTGCACTGGCAAGGCAGTCATTCCTATGAGAGCACAATCGAAGGATTTTTAACGCTGCAAGAGCGTGGCCTGATTCGCCATTTTGGTGTGAGTAACTTTGACCTAAAGGCGCTGCAGTCCTGGCGCAAAGCTGAAGCGAATGTCGGATCCCCCTCTCAATGCCAAAGTAATCAGGTGTATTACGCCCTCAATGAGCGCGGCATTGAGTTTGATTTACTGCCTGGCATGAGCACCCTGAATATCGCCCTGATGGCGTACTCGCCACTCGGCACGGGTAATCTCGCACAGCATGCCGGCTTATCCCTGCTGGCAGCCGAGCATGGATTTACTGCTGCCCAACTCGCGCTCGCATGGATTTTGCGCCACCCGCACGCCGTCGCCATTCCGAAATCCACCCATCTCGCCCGCATTGAAGAAAACTGGCAAGCAAGTCAAATCCAATTGAGTGCTGCCACCTTGAATCAATTGGATGCCCTCTTTAAGTCACCAACGCGCGCTAGCCCATTGGCGATCATTTAAATCGGTAAGCCGAGTTGATTGCAATTGACACTCAGCCTTGGCTAACGGCACGCGATGCGGCATACGCTATTCGCTATGCTGTTTTTATCGAAGAGCAAGGCATTCCTGCCGCATTGGAGATCGATGCCTACGACCCCATTGCCGTACATGCGCTGGCCTTCTTGGATGGTCAGTGCGTTGCTACCGCACGAGTCTATCTGGATGAGCAGGATCCCAGTAAAGCCAAGATCGGGCGGATGGCGGTGCTCAAGGAATTTCGTGGTCAGGGCATTGGAACAGCGCTACTCGGTGAAGCGATCCGCGCCGGAATGATGCAAGGTGCAAGTGTATTTGAGCTCCATGCCCAGCAAAGCGCGGTTCCTTTTTACGCCAAACTGCAATTTAAACCGGATGGCGCCATCTTTGACGAGGTGGGCATTCCCCATCAGTGTATGCGGCTGGTTCTGGGCACTTCAGCACCGTAATACCCCAAGGGGATTATGATGGTCTGTTTTCTGCTGCCAATCAGTGCAAACGGCGGATTAATCTAGGGACTTTTTCATGGCATTGCGCGCAACCATTCATAAAGCAGAACTCCACATCTCCGATGGCGATCGCTACTACTATGCTAGTCACCCCTTAACGATTGCAAAGCATCCGTCTGAGACCGATGAGCGCATGATGATTCGCATCATTGCCTTTGCCCTTAATGCCCAAGAACATTTGGCTTTTACCAAAGGATTAAGCGATACGGATGAGCCCGATATTTGGGTGAAAGACCTTACCGGCGCCATCAACCTATGGATTGATATTGGCCAACCCGAAGAGCGGCGTATTCTGAAAGCCTGCGGCCGTTCTGATCAAGTAGCAGTCTATTGTTATGCGGGCAATACCAGCAAACTGTGGTGGGATGGCATCAAAAACAAGCTAGAGCGCGCCCGCAACCTGAGCATTGTCGCCATACCTGAAGAGCAGTCCAAGGCCTTAATTGCGCTGGTGGAGCGCAGCATGATTATTCACATCAATATTCAGGATGGTGAAATGCTCGTGTCTGCCGATCAAGGTCAAGTCACGGTCATTCCGGAAATCTGGAAAGCACCTACCAACTAAGGCATTTAGTTAAACAGTGAATCCCACTTTTACTGACATGAAACCCCGCTTAGTCCTCGACACTAATGTCATTTTAGATTTACTGGTGTTTCAAGATCCAGCTGCTGAGGTCGTGCGGATGGCGCTCGATGCAAAACTAGTAGATGCAGTACGCACTGAAGCATCAATGCTAGAGCTCATCGATGTAATTCAGCGTCCAATCTTTAAGCTAAGCCAACAAGAACAAGAAATGATTCTCCAGGTATGGGAACGTAGTACTAGACTGCTGGAGAATGCGGCGATTGAGCCGGCTCCGTTTGCTTGCCGTGATACGGATGATCAAGTCTTTATCAATATGGCCTACAGTATTCGGCCGGCCTTACTATTGAGTAAAGATCTGCGCGTATTGGAACTGCGCCGCACTGCTATGCGTTATGGTATCGAGATCACTCAGGATTACGAGCGCATACAGGACTTTTCTACCCCATCAACTGAAAGCCTCTGATGACACAAAAACCCCGCATGGCACAAGCATCCGATGGACGCTTTGCGCCCAACACCCAACTCCGGCACGTGAAGACCGGTGGCCTCTATCGGGTGGTTTGTTTGGCTAATGTCGAAGCCGACTTAGCGCCTGCGTACGTGTATGAGTCCCTGCAAACCCATGATTTTTGGATTCGGCCTCAAGCCGAAATGGAAGATGGCCGCTTTGTAGTAATGCCATCGAAAACCAATTAGGAGGCGCTGCCATGTCAAGTGAAGAACGCATTACCAATTTAGAAGTAAAGCTCAGTTTTACAGAGGACTTGATTGAAAACCTCAATCAAACAATCTACAAACAACAGCAGCAAATTGAATATTTGTACCGCGAGATCAAGTCACTGAAGGAGCAGATGAGCGCGAGCGGCTCTGAAGGACTGGGTGGCGGTAACGACGCGAGAGACTTGCGCGACGAAATACCGCCCCACTACTAAACCGCAATTAGGCTGCTACTGCGGCCACCGACTGAATCTGATCCATGGCTTTTTCCAGATGAGCCACGGTGCGATCCACGTGCGTCAACTTTTCTAAACCAAATAAACCGATGCGGAAAGTTCTAAAATCTGGGCGCTCATCGCACTGCAAAGGTACGCCGGCAGCAGTTTGCAAGCCCAAGGCAATAAATTTCTTACCCGTCTGAATATCTGGATCTTCGGTATAGCTCACCACCACACCCGCCGCTTCAAATCCCGGAGCAGCTACTGAGGGGTAGCCGCGCTCAACCAACATCGCGCGTACTTTTTTACCCAATTCGATTTGCTGATTGCGCAAGTGATCAAAGCCCAAGGCTTGCGTTTCTTGCATCACGTTACGTAAAATCTTCAAGGCGTCGGTTGGCATCGTGGTGTGATACACGTGGCCACCTTTTTCGTAGGTTTCCATGATCTGCAACCACTTTTTCAGATCGGTTGAAAAGCTAGTGCTCTGCGTGCTGTCGATCTGAGTGCGTGCGCGTGCGCTTAAACCAATTAAGGCACAGCAGGGTGAGCTGCTCCAACCCTTTTGTGGGGCGCTAATCACCACGTCTACCTTGCACGCCTTCATGTCGACCCACATTGCGCCAGAAGCGATGCAATCCAGCACAAACAAGCCACCAACCGACTCCACCGCATCACCTACTGCGCGCAGGTAGTCCGCTGGCAGAATAATACCGGCCGAAGTTTCTACGTGGGGGGCAAAGACAACGGCTGGCTTCTCTTTTTTAATGTAAGCCACTACCTCGTCAATCGGGGCTGGTGCGTATGGCGCCTGCGTGGTGTTTTCGACTTGCTTACCCTTAATCACATGAATGTCTTGCGTAATATTGGCCATATCGAAAATTTGCGTCCAACGGTAGCTAAACCAGCCGTTACGTAAGACCAAGATCTTTTCTTGGTTGGCAAATTGACGCGCCACTGCTTCCATACCAAACGTGCCGCTACCAGGGACGACAATCGCCGAGCTCGCCTGATAGGCATCCTTCAATACGCTAGAGATGTCAACCATGACTTTTTTGAACTCTTCCGACATGTGGTTAAGCGAGCGGTCGGTATAAACCACTGAAAATTCCAACAAGCCATCGGGATCAACGTTTGGAAGCAAGCCAGGCATGCTATCTCCTTTAATGTAAGCAATAACCCACAATGATACTGGTCATCGGCAAACTACGTGTTTCTAAGGATATGGCCTAGCGATAAGGCCGCGTGGCGGTTTCGAGGGCAACAGAGTGGCCTCTTTCCGCCATGTGGTGGAGCTTGGCTAGCAGCTCTTTAATCTCCCGATCGCTTAAAGGAGCCAGTTTTTCAGGTATTAAGCCGTAATTTTCCACCATCAGGCGAATCGCACTGCGGCGCCCCAGGATCTTGATTAGAAAATACAGGCCCAATAAAACGGCTAAAACAATAACAAGAATGGACATAAATTGAGCGTAAAAAAATGGTCTGCAATGGCAAATAAGCTTGAATCTTAGCAAACCCCGCTGGCTTATTTGGCAAACGGCAACTCATCCCAGCAGGTGGTGTAGTGGGGCGAGCAATTTTCAGAGCGCATGGCCCAGCCCACAGTATTACCCATTGCCGCCGAATGCACGGTCTTTTTTCCAAAACGGGTATTGAGGGCATCCATTGCTTTCATCAATTCGGCTGACTTGTGATTCCAGCTGCGATCATCAAATAAGCTCTGTTGCTGCTGCGCCTTTTCTGAAATGCCGCTGAGTACAACACCCGCTTTTTTATAGCGGTAACCAGCTTTAAAAATCTGCCGCAAGCCCGCGAGCGCGGCCTCCGTCAATACAAGGGTGTCATCGCATGCCTCCACCAGTCCAATCGCAATGCTTGGACTGTATTGCAGCTCGCTCGGCTTAAAACGATTGGTACGCACAAATACCTGAATCATTGCCGCTACGGATGCTTGGGCACGCAACTTTTCGCAGGCCCTGGCCATGTGGGTGGCGACGGATTCCTCAAGCTCTTCTCGGCTAATGACTGCCCGACCAAAGCTACGCGATGCAATGATTTGCTGTTTGGCTGGCACCACTTCCTCGAGCTCTAAACAGGAAATACCGTTGAGCTCACTGCATGTACGCTCCATCACGACACCAAAGTGGGTACGCAGGGTTTTTGGTGAAGTACGGCGCAAATCGCCCACCGTCTGAATGCCCATCGCTTGCAGACGTAAGTTGATCTGGCGGCCCACGCCCCACACCTCACCCACCTCGGTAATTGCTAGCCAATGCTCGAGCTCTGCGCTTGTTAATGCATTCAGGTCACACACTCCATTGAATACAGCATGTTTTTTGGCCAGATGATTAGCTAACTTAGCCAAGGTTTTAGAGGCGCCCATACCCACGCACACCGGCAATCCAGTCCATTGCCGAATACGACTGCGCATGGTCTCTCCCATTGCAATTGAGCTCGGATAAAGATGGGTGACGGTATCGATGCGTAAAAAACTTTCATCGATGCTGTAAACCTCCATGTCTGGTGAAAAGTCCCGCAAAATGGAAACTACGCGATCACTCATGTCGCCGTATAAGGTGTAGTTTGACGATAGCGCCTGTATGCCATGCTGGGCTGCTAAGTCCTTGAGCAAAAACCAGGGCGTTGCCATCTTCACGCCCAAGGCTTTCACTTCGCTGCTGCGCGCTACGGCGCAGCCATCGTTATTGGATAACACCACCAGCGGCACACCCTCTAGGCGTGGCTGAAAGACACGCTCGCATGAAACGTAAAAGTTATTGACGTCCACTAAAGCAAAATGCGCGGCGCGCGGCGCTACCCCCATCGCTGCCCCCATGGTCAAGAATGGACCGTGTTGCGCTGCTCAGCATGCGGCACTTTTTTATTGCTGTATTTACGTACTACGCCAACCACCACCCCCCAGACTTGCAACTCAGCGCCATCCGTAAAGGTGATTGCTGGGTAGTTGGGGTTTTCAGGGCGTAGCTCGATCGTGCCGCGGTATTTGTATAAACGCTTAATGGTGTAGTCGCCATTCACCACGGCGACGATGATGTCCTGGTGCTTGGGCTTGAGCGCTCGGTCCACCACCACCTTATCGCCATCTTCAATGCTCGCACCCACCATCGAATCGCCGCGCACGGTAAACAAAAAGGTAGCCGGCTTATTCTGAATCAAGTACTGATTGAGGTCGAGCGCATCCTCGACGTAGTCTCCTGCCGGCGAGGGAAAGCCAGCAGATAAGCCATGCACCAGTAGGCGCAACTCAGAAGGTGGCGCCTCAAAGGCAAGGCGTTCAGGGGTTTGGCTCAGCCCTAACTCAGAAACAGCTGGAATGGGCCTTAAAACAGGGGTATTCATGGTGGGATTTCGTTAAAGTACTGTATAAAAACACAGTATAAACACCCCATCCTAAAAATATCAAATTTACTAAAAGAATTGGCTTTTTAGTACCTATGCCACTGAATTCAGGCCCTTACGACTGGTAAGATCAATTGCACCCTTTTCCAGAAAGCACCTCGCCATGCCAAACCTCCTCCCCTTTTTTGCGCAATGGGGTCTCACCGCCCTATCCCTATGGGTTGCGAGTTTTATTTTTGATGGCATTCAGTTTGATGGCGCAGGGGCGCTCATTGTTGCCGCCCTGGTATTAGGTTTTGCTAACGCCATTGTCAAACCCATCCTCATTTTGCTCACACTGCCACTGACGGCCATAACGATGGGCCTCTTCTTGTTGGTGATTAATGCCTTAGTCTTAATGCTGGTCTCCAGCGTGGTGAGTGGCTTTACGATCTCTGGCTTTTGGACTGCCTTCTTTGCCGGCATCTTTATCTCTGTATTTAGTCTTTTTATTGGTGCCAGCGTGTTTAAAACCGAAGTGCGTTACGAGCGTAAGTAAATACGATCCCAGCTATGCATGGCTTCACGGCAGGGATGGGGTTTATTCATGACCCCTTCGGCATTTTGGGCGACGATCGATGCGCCGCCCGTTAAAAATCCCAGGCCCAGTGCCAACGCTTGATGTACTGCCGCCTCTTTGTTAATACCAACCTGGGGCTTTGCTAAGGTGCCTTGCAAGCGTACTAAATTAGCCAGATCAACGCCCGCCGTTAGCCCTGATTTTTCTTTGGGGTAGATGGCCAAATTAATCTGCTCGCTATTGAGATTGACCGATCCAGTTAAAACAATGTTTAAGCGATCCGTTTCTATGCCAACCGAGTCTTTAACCGAAACTAAGCCACCCTGGATTGGCAGATAGGCGACTGCGCATTCGAGTACCGTCTCATTGCTCTTTTTGCGCAGCGGGTTAATTGCATCAAATAAAGTAATAAAGACATCGCCACCTTGGTTCATAAAGCTCGATGCAAGGCGCGCACTGCCAATCGTGATCTGGCTTTGGCCGTTTAAGCTAGAAGCAATTTGATGCGGGCTCACACCACTACTCGTGAGATTAAATGCGGCGCGCATATCGCCACCGCTCACCTTCCCCTTCGAATCAGTTGAGGCAAGCAATTGCTCCAAGGTAAAGCCATTAGCCTGGCCCTTAAAGACCCAGCTAGGCATAGCCTGCGTACGAGCAATACGTAAAGAGCCATCAAACTGGCCCTTACCCAACTGAAATGCCGCCTTGGGAACATCGATCTGCTGTGGACTCAGGCGAGCGCCTATAACTACTTTGTTGAGTACTACTTTGCTGGGCAGAACTAACTGTGCAATGTCAATATCGAGCGTGCCATTGGCATTGGGCAGGTACTGTAGTGGCAGCGGTACATCACTAAAAAACCGTCCAGTAGGGCTTGCCGCTGGAGTTGGATTGGATTGCGTAACTGCATTGATCGCCTTAGTAGCGGCCATATTGACGGTTGCTGCTGCCGCTACTGGTTTTGTAGGCGAAGTGGCGCTGGTAAATGGGGGTAGAACCGATAAATCGAGCTCCTTTGCCTTCAAGGCCAGATCAAACTGACTGGGCTTGGTGGGATTGAGCGCCACCTTGCCGTTGAATTGCACCGGCTTACTATTTAGCGCTACTTCAAAATCGAATGCCACCTCCATCGCTTCGGTACCCATGCTCTGCAATATCTTCCGAATCGACGTCATCTTGCCTTTAACTGTGATGGCAAGCGCATCCTGCTTGAAGTCGGCACTAATCGCTGTATCGCCACCACTCTTTTGCGTCGATAAACGCGAAATCACATAGGTACTCATGGCGGCGCCACTGGCTTGGTAGTTAACTTGACCATTGATTAAATTGAGGTTTTCGATTGAGACCACATTGCGATCGGTAGCGGTGGCTTCACTTGCGGCTTTTGGGGTATTGGCTTGCGGCGCATTGGGCGCAGGCGAACTGGTATTGGTATCGGATGGGACGGGGTCGCCCATCAACCAATTGCCCTCACCAGCGCGATTGGTTTCTAGATGCAGCATCAAGCCCGATAATTGAATGCTACTCACCTCAATGCGACGGCTTAGTAGTGGCATCAGGCTAATCTCCAGCGCTACCTTATCGAGGCTCGCCATTGCTGGCTTCTTGGCCCAACTCGCATTACTTAGGCTCACCTGCTCTGCCGATACTGCAATCCTTGGGAAAAATCCCAAACGCACAGGCCCTGCAATGGTTAGCTCCCGCCCCGTTGCTTCACGCACTTCTAAAATAAGCATCTGCGTTAATTTGGCAGGGCTAATGAGGGTGCTTAGGTAGCTGATGCCTGCTACCAAAAATACCCCCAGTGTGCCGATCGCAATCAGCACTATTTTGTACTTTTGACTCATCTCGCTTTACGCATTGTTTTGTCCATTGCTCAATATAGCGTAATCGCCTTGGCATGGTCACAATTGAAAGGTATACAGTATTGCTATGAACATAACCAACACCAAAACCCACCCCCTTAGTCGATCGCTGATTGCTGCACTTTGCTTCAGCTTTACTGCGTGGCTAACACTGGCACCGGCTCAAGCCCAATCGACAGAGGTCCCACCTGCGCCGCTCGAAGCAATTGCCTCGCTCGATGTAGCGCGCTACATGGGCACGTGGTACGAGGTGGCCAAGTACCCTAATTGGTTTCAGAAGCGTTGTATTGCGAACACCAGCGCAAGCTATGCCGTGCAGCCTAATGGTATGTTGCAAGTTCTAAATCGTTGCCAAAAAGAAGATGGTTCGATGAGCGAAGCGCTTGGTGCGGCCAAACAAGTAGGCGACGCCAACTCCCCTAAATTAGAAGTCCGCTTTGCGCCAGCCTGGCTCTCCTTTTTGCCCTTTGTTTGGGGCAATTACTGGGTGATTGATTTGGATCCGCAATACCAGCTTGCAGCCGTTAGCGAACCCAGCCGCAAATACCTGTGGATTTTATCGCGCACTCAAACCGTTGAGCCCAAGGCCTATGAAGCGCTATTGCAGCGCTTAAAGCAAAAAGGGTTTAATCTCGACGCAATTGAAATCTCGAAACAAACAACGGCAAATCCAGTTACGCAATAAGCCATGAGTACGATCACCCGCATTTGTTTTGCCCGCCATGGTGAAACCGACTGGAACGCCGAACGCCGCATGCAAGGCCATATCGATATTCCACTCAATAGCCATGGGCAATCGCAAGCACGGCTGTTGGCGCAATCGCTACAGTATGCTGGCCATGCCTTTGATCACCTCTACTCCAGCGATCTAGAACGTGCCGCCGATACGGCCAAGCAGGTATCGAGTGCACTGGGGCTGAGCATCACCATTAATCCCGTCTTTCGGGAGCGGCATGTTGGCGTTTTGCAAGGCCTGCTTTTAGATGAGGCGCCCCATGCGGCTCCTGAAGTATGGCAAGCTCACCTGGCGCGAGACATTCATCATGACTTGGGTGGTGGTGAAAGTATCCAGGCGTTTCATGAACGGGCACAGCGCGCCTTGGCGATGCTGGTGGCTGCACATGCAGGCAAAACCATTTTGGTGGTGAGTCATGGCGGCACCCTCGACATGATGTACCGCATTGCCACTAAACAAGCCTTGGATCAGGCGCGGGTAGCGGTAGTACCCAATACATCCCTCAATTGGATCGCATACGACGGAGAAGCCTGGTCCGTTGAGCGCTGGGCCGATACCAATCACCTTAGTACCCTAGCCCTGGATAACGTCGATCTTTAGCAAAGCCCCATCGCAACAGTAAAACGCCCGTTTACTTTGCCAGCTTCGTAATCTTGTTGCCCTGAATGCCGATACCGGCCATGGCCCCTACTTGTCCGGTAATGAAGGCGTAGATATCGTCTTGTGCAGTAATCGTTGTGAGGGACTTGGCCATTCCATCATCCACTAGAACAACGGTAGGTCCCACTCCAATTTCAAAACCTTGAGTAGCATCCAATGCGCCAAGGGCCGATTCCTTCATGAAGAACAGCACATAACCATACTGCTGAGCGCCTAGCTGTAAACCAAATGATCCGCCTGCCGTGTTGTAATAAGCTGCTGGTCGCCCCCATTTAAATAAAACACCATCACCGTATTGCCCGCCCACCATAAAACCGGCTTTAATCACCGCTGGAAATACCAGGGTAGCAATCGCTTTCTCATTCAGTTTTTTTGCATTGTCATTGCTGGCAACTAATTGATTGAGTACGGTTCGTGCGCTACGGTCGAGATCTACTCGGCTATCTGCATGCGCAAGACCAAAGGAAAAGGCGAGGGATACCAATAACAGACCGATACTGCGACGAACTACATTCATGGTCAGCGTCCAAATAGATTGGGTTGATTACTTAAAATGATTGGCGGAGAGGGTGGGATTCGAACCCACGGTACCTTTGACAGTACGCCTGATTTCGAGTCAGGTACATTCGACCACTCTGCCACCTCTCCGAACCGAACTGCAATTATAGCGTTGGGATGCCTATGCCTTTGGCTTTAGGCTAGTGATACCACCCATATAGGGCTGTAAGGCTTTGGGTATGCGGATACTGCCATCTTCTTCCTGGAAATTCTCAAGCAGAGCAACCCCGGTTCTGCCGACTGCCAAACCTGAACCATTTAAGGTGTGCAGTAACTCAGGCTTGTTGTTACCTACCTTGTAACGGGCCTGCATGCGCCTCGCCTGAAAGTCGCCCATATTGGAACAGGAGCTGATTTCACGATAGGCGTTTTGCGACGGAATCCACACTTCAAGATCGTAGGTTTTGGTGCTGCCAAAACCCATGTCGCCAGTACAAAGCAATACGCGGCGATATGGCAACTCCAGCATTTCCAGAATAGTCTCAGCATGGCGAGTTAACTCTTCGAGGCGCTGCATCGATTCTTCGGGTGTAGCAATTTGTACCAGCTCGACTTTTTCAAACTGATGCTGGCGAATCATGCCGCGTACATCGCGCCCGTAACTGCCTGCTTCTGACCGAAAGCACGGGGTATGGGCAACGTACTTGAGTGGCAAGGCCTCTGCCGCAGTAATGGTGTCGCGTACTAAATTCGTGACCGGCACTTCCGCCGTCGGAATTAAATAAAAGTTTTCAGTGCGCTCTTCGCCACCCTCTTCACCCTCACCCATTTTGCGTGGCACTTTAAAGAGGTCGACTTCAAACTTAGGCAACTGGCCAGTGCCCCGCATCGAGGCCGCATTCACCATAAAAGGAACATACAACTCTTCGTAGGCGTGCTGCCCGGTGTGCACATCCAGCATGAACTGCGCTAAAGCGCGGTGCAGCTTGGCAAGCTGCCCTTTGAGTACTACAAAGCGTGAGCCACTAATCTTAGCGGCCGATGCAAAATCCAATCCAAGGGGGGCACCTAAATCAACGTGGTCTTTGATTGCAAATGAAAATTGTGGAATCACGCCCCACTGCTTGATCTCGAGATTGTCTTTTTCGTCGCTGCCGATCGGTACGGATTCATCGGGCAGATTCGGAATGCCCGCCACAAAATCGGCAATCTCCGTTTGCAAAACAGATAGCCGGGCTGCACCCGCTTCCATATCGCTATTGACTTGAATTGCCAGCTCCATTTCTGCAGTAGCATCCTCGCCTTTGGCTTTTTTCATACCCACGGCTTTAGAGAGTTGGTTGCGTTTGGCTTGCAACTCTTCCGTGCGCGACTGTAACTGCTTACGCTCGGCCTCTAGGGCATTGAATTGCTCAACCGGCAGAATAAATTTACGGGTAGCTAGGCGCGCAGCTACCGCGGCGATGTCTTTGCGAAGGAGTTGGGGATCAATCATGGTGTTTAAGCTGTTGTGCCAATCATTAGTTTAAGCGTAAGACTTCCGCGCCTGCCGGTGGCGTGAAAGTAAAGGTGCCTGCAGGCAATGGAATGTTGAGCTGGATTTGCGTCAGGCTAAGCTGCACCACACTCCCCAATCCGTCCATCAGCTCTAAAGCCCGAGGCAGGCCACCGCTCATGCCAATGGCGATCGAGGTATACGGCAGGTCGTTACTGCCGGCCGATGGCTTTACTTTGGGCTTGAGGTTGGCCCAGCGCAGACCCGAGCGCTCAGCGCCCTCTTCTAATTCAAAATGCTGCTCCAGCGCGCCTTCGCCAAACAAAATAGCGGCCGGGGTCGATGCTAAAACCTGCCCAGCAGGCCGAAAGGTCGCTTGATTTAAGTCCTTATCCCACATAATGAGCTGCTTGCCGTCGGCAATCAGGCGCTGCTCAAAGGGCTTTTTGGTGTCCCACACAAAGCGTCCGGGCCGTTGAAAAATAAAGCGCCCTTCGGTTTTACGGATCACCTTAAAGCCTTTATCTTGGGGATCGTTTGGCCTGGGTGCACGTAACTGTTGCTGAACAAATTCCCCTTCCGCTGTTTTGGAGATGCGTACAAATTGGCGCAATTGCTCAACACCACTTTGTACATCTTGCCCATAAGAAGGGTTGGGGATTGAAAATAGTAAAGCGCAGAAGGCGCTACTTAAAAAACGCATTGTCATAAATGAATTTATTCAGAGCCGCGGACAAGGATTTCGCGGTTACCGCTGCCGCTCATTTTCGAGACCATGCCGGCTTTTTCCATATCCTCGAGTAAACGGGCTGCGCGGTTATAGCCAATGCGTAGATGGCGCTGCACTAGGGATATCGATGCGCGCTTGTGCTCTAAAACGACTGCGACCGCTTGATCGTATAGTGGATCAGCTTCACCGCCGCCACCGCCACTGAGCACGTCCATATTGGACTCATCAGCACCCTCCAGCACGCCCTCAATGTAATTGGCTTCGCCTTTTTCTTTAAGCCACTCCACCACGCGATGCACCTCATCGTCGGATACAAAGGCCCCATGCACCCGCACTGGAAGACCGGTACCGGGGGCCATGTAGAGCATATCGCCCATGCCCAGCAACGCTTCGGCACCCTGTTGATCAAGGATGGTGCGGCTGTCAATTTTGCTACTGACCTGAAATGAAATCCGCGTTGGTACGTTGGCTTTGATCAAACCGGTAATCACATCGACGCTGGGACGCTGAGTAGCGAGTACTAAATGGATGCCGGCTGCTCTGGCCTTTTGGGCGATACGCGCAATCAGTTCTTCGATCTTTTTGCCAGACACCATCATCAGGTCAGCCAGCTCATCGATCACAATCACAATCACGGGGGCTTTGTAGATTGGCTCTGGATCATCCGGCGTCAAGCTAAATGGGTTAGTGAGTTTTTCACCTTTCTCTTCTGCTTCGAGAATCTTTTTATTAAAGCCCGCTAAATTACGCACACCAAATTTACTCATGAGTTTGTAGCGGCGCTCCATTTCATTCACCGCCCAATTGAGGGCGTTGTAGGCCTGCTTCATGTCGGTTACCACTGGGCACAGCAAATGCGGAATCTTGTCGTACATCGCCATTTCTAACATCTTGGGATCAATCATGATCAAGCGCACCTCATCGGGCTTGGCTTTAAATAGGATCGATAAAATCATGGCATTAATACCAACCGATTTACCAGCGCCCGTGGTACCTGCCACTAAGCAATGCGGCATCTTCGCCAAATCAGCCACCATTGGGCTACCCGAAATACCTTTGCCTAAGGCCAAGGTGAGCAGCGAATGGCTATCGTTGTATACCTGTGAGCTGAGAATTTCTGAAAGGTAAACCGATTGACGGCTGGGGTTGGGCAACTCCAAAGCCATGCAGGTTTTGCCGGGAATGGTTTCTACTACACGCAAGCTCACGAGGCCTAATGATCGTGATAGATCGCGCGACAAATTGACAATCTGACTGCCTTTGACGCCAATCGCCGGCTCAATCTCGTAGCGCGTCACGACTGGGCCTGGGTAAGCTGCAATCACTTTGACTTCCACGCCAAATTCATCAAGCTTGCGCTCAATTAAACGCGAGGTAAATTCCAAGATGTCGGCAGAAATCGTTTCTTTTACTTCTGGCACCTCATCCAATAAAGACAGCGGTGGTAATTCAGAATCGGGAATGTCGACAAACAAAGGTTGCTGTTTTTCACGCTCGACTCGCACACTCTTAGCAATCTGCAAGGGCGCCCGCACAATTTGGACGGCAGGGGCAATTTCAACCCGACCGCGCACTTCTTCAACAAACTCTTCACGCTCTTCTGCGGCTTGCTCGCCCAGCTTGCGGTCTTCCACGCTTTCTTGACGCTCGCGCAGCCGGCGGTAGAGCAGTTCTAAAGAACGACCCACCTGCTCTGCGACATTCAACCAAGAAAAACGTAAAAATAAAGAGAGTCCAGCAAATAGGCCAAACAGCAAGACAACGGTCGAGCCTGTAAAGCCAAGTGCCATCACCAAGGGATCGCCAATCAGCTCGCCCAAGATACCGCCAGGTGGTCGCGGTAAAGGCAAGGCCAACGAATGCAAACGAATCGACTCGAGGCCCATGCTCGAGCACAGAGTTAATCCAAAACCAAGCCAACGCACGAGCAGCGAGTCGGGTTTAGCTGCGAGGTCGGATGGCAACGGAATGCTCCACAGCTCACGCCAACCCACAATGACTCGGCGGCCAAAGAGCACAACCCACCAAAACGCGGAAGCCCCAAAGATATAGAGCAATAAATCGGCAGTCCAGGCACCAAAGCGCCCTCCGATATTACTCGGCGCCTCGAAGCTGGCATGCGACCAAGCTGGGTCTGACTTGGAATAGGTCAAGAGCACCGCGATGAGCCCGAGGCAAAGGCCTACTGTCAAAAACCAGCGGATTTCCAGAAAAAGGCGGGGCATTCGTCCCTGTCCACCATGTTGGGGGGGTGGATTGTAGTTATTGGGGTATTGGGTCGATTTAGCCATGTTTACTAATTGTAATCAAGCAATCCTATAATTAGGGGATGACTACTACTCCAAAACACAGCAAAGTCCTGATTCTGGGCTCTGGCCCTGCAGGCTACAGCGCCGCAGTCTATGCCGCCCGCGCTAATTTACAACCCACCCTCATTACCGGCATGGCTCAAGGTGGTCAATTGATGACCACTACCGATGTCGAAAACTGGCCTGCTGACCCAGATGGGGTACAAGGACCCGAACTCATGGAGCGCTTCTTAAAGCACGCCGAGCGCTTTAATACTGAAATCATTTTTGATCACATTCACACAGCAGCCCTTTCTGAAAAACCCATTCGCCTTGTTGGCGATTCAGGGACCTACACCTGCGATGCCTTAATCATTGCCACCGGGGCATCAGCGCAATACCTTGGCTTACCCAGCGAAGAGGCCTTTATGGGTCGCGGCGTTTCGGGTTGTGCTACCTGCGATGGTTTCTTTTATCGTAACCAAGACGTGTGTGTGGTTGGCGGCGGCAACACCGCCGTTGAAGAAGCGCTCTACCTTACTGGTATTGCTAATAAGGTCACGGTGATTCATCGCCGCGATAAATTCCGCTCCGAACCGATTTTAATTGATCGCCTGATGGCCAAAGTAGCCGAGGGTAAGGTTGAACTCAAACTCAACGCTACCTTAGATGAAGTCTTGGGCGATGAAAAAGGCGTTACCGGGGTGCGCATTGCTAAGCAGGATGGCAGCAAAGAAGATATCCCTGTCATGGGTGCATTCATTGCGATTGGCCACAAGCCCAATACCGAATTGTTTGTTGGTCAGCTAGACATGGAAGGTGGTTACATCAAAACCCAGTCCGGATTAGTTGGAAACGCAACGGCAACCAACATTCAAGGTGTCTTTGCTGCGGGTGATGTACAAGACCACATCTACCGCCAGGCGATTACCAGCGCGGGTACCGGCTGTATGGCAGCGCTCGATGCCCAGCGCTATTTAGAAACTTTAGAATAGAACGCAAACGAACGGCCAAAAAAAACGCCCACATCATGGGCGTTTTTTCTTAACTACTTTTTTATGTCGACTTTTTCATATCGACTATTTGTTTACTAATCATGCGAGTGATTACCCCATTACTGGGAGCAATGGAACGATCAATAAAGCGACGATGTTAATAATCTTAATGAGTGGATTAATCGCTGGTCCAGCGGTATCTTTGTAGGGATCTCCCACCGTATCGCCCGTTACGGCAGCTTTGTGGGCCTCGGATCCCTTGCCGCCGTGATGGCCTTCCTCAATGTACTTTTTGGCGTTATCCCAAGCGCCGCCGCCGGTACACATCGAAATAGCGACAAATAAACCGGTCACAATCGTGCCCATGAGTAAGCCGCCGAGTGCGGCGGGACCCAGCAACAATCCCACCAAGATCGGAATAATCACCGGCAACAGCGAAGGAATAATCATTTCTTTAATTGCGGCTGTGGTCAGCATGTCTACCGCTGTTCCGTATTCCGGCTTACCAGTACCGTCCATGATTCCTGGAATATCGCGGAACTGACGACGCACCTCTTCGACCACGGCTCCTGCGCAGCGACCGACGGCCTCCATTGCCATTGCACCAAATAGAAATGGAATCATGCCTCCAATAAACAATCCAATAATGACCATGTGATTGGAGAGATCGAAACTGACTCGCTGACCACTTAAGGCCAGTGCATTGGTGTAATCGGCAAAGAGCACGAGTGCGGCTAAGCCGGCTGAGCCAATGGCATATCCCTTGGTAACCGCTTTTGTTGTATTACCGACCGCATCCAATGGATCGGTAATGTCACGAACCGACTGGGGCATACCGGCCATCTCCGCAATACCGCCCGCATTGTCTGTAATGGGGCCGTACGCATCCAAAGCCACCACAATCCCAGCCATGGAAAGCATTGCAGTCGCGGCGGTGGCAATTCCGTAAATGCCAGCAAACCAATAGGCGAGATAGATAGCGGCGCAAACGAACAAGACCGGATACGCGGTGGAGCGCATCGAAACGCCCAAGCCAGCGATGATATTCGTGCCATGGCCTTTTGTAGAAGCTTCAGCGATGTGCTTCACAGGTGCAAATTGCGTACCGGTGTAGTACTCCGTAATCCACACTAAGCCGGCCGTTAAACCAAGCCCCACCACGGTTGATGCGAATAAGCGCCACTGACTACCAGGCATTCCCAAGGCATCGTCTGGAATGATCCAGTTGGTCGCGAAGTAAAAAGCCACCAAAGAAAGTCCGCCTGCAATGACCAATCCCTTATACAAAGCCGGCATCACATTTTTCATGCCAGGGGTGGCTTTGACAAACGAGCAACCCACAATCGACGCCAAAATAGAGATACCACCAAGAACCAATGGATAGACTACTGCCTCAAAGGGGGCGCCGGTAACCACAATCGCACCCAGCACCATCGTTGCAATTAAAGTAACTGCGTAGGTCTCAAATAAGTCGGCCGCCATACCGGCGCAATCGCCTACGTTATCGCCCACGTTATCTGCAATCACTGCAGGATTTCTGGGATCATCTTCAGGGATGCCCGCTTCGACTTTACCAACCAAGTCGGCACCCACATCAGCTCCTTTGGTGAAAATACCGCCACCAAGGCGAGCAAAAATGGAAATCAAGGAGGAGCCAAAAGCCAAGCCTATTAGCGGATGCAGTACATCCGAGAGATCACGGGCATCGCCGCTCAAAGCTAAAACCCAGAAAAAGACACCAACACCGAGTAAGCCCAAACCAACGACTAGCATTCCGGTAATAGCGCCACCCTTAAACGCCACATTAAGCGCTTCATTCATTCCAATGGTGGCTGCTTGTGCAGTGCGCACGTTGGCTTTGACCGAAACATTCATGCCAATAAAGCCGCAAGCACCAGACAAAACCGCTCCGATCACAAAACCAACAGCCGTTGCGATATCTAAAAAGAGGCCGATTAATATAGTCAGGATTAAACCGACGACCGCGATTGTTTTGTACTGGCGAGATAAATAGGCGGCTGCACCCTGCTCAATTGCCTGAGCAATTTCGACCATTTTGGCATTCCCAGTGCTTTGCTTTAAAATCCAACTGCGCACACCGAAGCCATAAATTACGGCGACTAGGCCGCAAGCCAAGGCAAAGTAGAGACCGAGCGTTGCATTATCCATCCTGAAATCCCTTTGTTTATACGTCGTTAATTTGCGCTTTTGATTACCAATTCGCTCTAAATACCTAGAATCATCCAATCAAAATGCACAGCAAATAGTATGTAACAGAAAGGGTGCTTTGTCTCTTTGTTAAGATTAGGGTATCCACTAATAATTATTTGGAGTTTGTATGAGTCTTGACAACGTAAAACCAGGCAAAAATATACCCGAGCATTTCAACGTCATTATTGAAATTCCGATGAATGCGGATCCAATAAAGTACGAGGTAGACAAAGAAACGGGGGCTATTTTTGTGGACCGCTTTATGGGAACGGCCATGCACTACCCCTGTAATTACGGCTACATTCCGAAAACCATTGCTGGCGATGGCGACCCTGTTGATGTGTTGGTTGTCACCCCCTTTCCACTCATACCAGGAGTGGTTGTGAGTTGCCGTGCTATTGGTGTTTTACAAATGGAAGATGAAGGTGGTCAAGATGCTAAATTATTGGCCGTGCCTGAAGATCGTATTTTGTCCATCTACACCCACTGGCAAAAAATAGAAGATATCAATCCGCTGCGCCGCAATCAAATCCAACACTTCTTTGAGCACTACAAAGACCTGGAGCCCGGCAAGTGGGTAAAGGTTCGCGGTTGGGGTGGCATTGCTGATGCCCATCAAGAAATCCTCGAAGGCATTGAGCGCTACAACAAGGAAAAGGCATAAGCCTTGACCCCGTTTCACATTGCCCTTGCTCAAATTAACCCGGTAGTGGGGGATTTGAGCGGCAATGCGAAACTCATTAGCGATGCGGCTGAAGTAGCCTACCGTGCTGGCGCTAAATTACTAATTACCCCCGAGCTCGCTCTAACCGGCTACCCCCCTGAAGACTTACTGCTGCGCCCTGCTTTTATTGAGACGGCGGCAGATGCCTTGGATCAATTGCGTCGTACTTTGGCGGTGTACCCAGGTTTGGCTGTCGCAGTCGGTCACCCCCTAAAGACCCCAAAGGGATTGCACAATGCTGCATCGGTGCTGCGGGATGGCAAATCGATTGCGGTTTACGCCAAGCATGAACTTCCCAACAACGAGGTCTTTGATGAAGTGCGCTACTTCACACCGGGTAATGCGCCTTGTGTTTTTGACATCGAGGGCTGCACTATCGGAGTGATCATTTGCGAAGATGCGTGGCATGCCGGTCCTGCGACCCAGGCCAAAGCAGCAGGCGCGCAGCTACTCATTTCGCTCAATGCATCGCCATACCATTTACACAAAGAAAATTTACGACTAGAAGTGCTGCGCAAGGTCATTGGTGCAACCGGCTTACCATTTATTTATGTAAACGCCATTGGCGGTCAAGATGAGCTGGTCTTTGATGGTGGCTCTTTTGCGCTCGATGCCAATGGCTTAGTGGCTATTGCAATGCCGCAGTTTGAAAGCGGTATTGGTCTGCTTACGATTGATCAAAACGGAGAGCCCGAACTGGGGCAAATTGCTCCGTCCCAAAGCATGGAGTCACAAGCCTATGCTGCCTTAGTGCTGGGCGTACGTGATTACGTGCAAAAGAATGGATTCCCGGGCGTCATTATTGGTTTATCTGGCGGAGTCGATTCTGCTTTGGTGTTGGCTGTGGCAGTGGATGCCCTAGGCGCCGAGCAGGTGCGCGCCGTGATGATGCCATCGCCCTACACTGCTGAGATATCGTGGCTTGACGCTCAGGCGCTAGCGAAGAATCTGGGCGTGCAATACGATGTGATTCCGATTCAAGCGCCAATGGCGGCATTTGAGCAGGCCTTACATCCTTCATTTGAGGGGCTAGCCCCCGATACAACGGAAGAGAATATTCAGGCCCGTATCCGCGGCACTCTACTCATGGCACTGTCAAATAAAACCGGCCGTCTGGTTTTAACGACTGGCAACAAAAGTGAAATGGCCGTTGGTTATTGCACACTCTACGGCGATATGGCGGGTGGCTTTGCGGTTATTAAAGACATTCCCAAAACCTTGGTCTATCAACTCTGTGCCTATCGCAATAGCGTGGCGCCCGTTATTCCAGAACGGATTTTGTCGCGTGCGCCTTCCGCTGAATTGCGCCCCGACCAAACCGATCAAGATAGCCTCCCTCCCTATGAACTCTTAGACGCCATCGTCGAGGGCTATATGGAGCAAAACCAATCGATTGCATCCTTGATTGAACGCGGGTTTGATGAGGCCAGTGTGCGTAAGATAACCCGCTTGATTAAGCTCAATGAATACAAGCGGCGCCAGGCGCCACCCGGCGTCCGCGTTACGACCCGGGCATTTGGCCGGGATTGGCGCTATCCGATTACCTCGGGATTTTTAGCCTAAGACCCTGAATTTATAGTCTATTAGACCGCCTGAGACGCAGCAATGGGTTTTGGGTATGATTGCCACAACAGGGGAAATTTATGAAATTAATTACATCCATCATTAAGCCATTCAAACTCGATGAAGTGCGTGAAGCACTGGCCGAAGTCGGCGTAACCGGTCTGACAGTTACTGAAGTGAAAGGCTTTGGTCGTCAAAAAGGCCATACTGAACTCTATCGCGGCGCCGAGTATGTGGTTGATTTCCTGCCTAAGGTCAAAGTGGAAGTCGCGGTTGCAAGCGATCGCGTTGAAAGCGTGATCGAAGCCATTACCAAAGCCGCGCGCACGGGCAAGATTGGCGATGGCAAGATTTTTGTCAGCTCAATTGAACAAGCAATACGCATCCGAACCGGCGAAGCCAACGAGGATGCGGTTTAAGACCGTAAGAGTGCCAGGAGAAGTACCGCTAGTCCGCCTGTACTAGTACTATGCTTTTTGAGTCGGCATTACTTGGCCGAACCCTGTAGCCTTGAAAAAATACCTCTGCAGATGACAGCCCAGAAGTCAGCAGCTTAAGCGGCGGCTTACCGTAAAAGGAATGGCCAAGGCCGGGCTCCATGGCCTTACTTTGTACCTTCCCATCCCCATCCTCCACGCAGATTACTTGTGCCGTCGGCATTTTGACGTAAACCATATTGCCTGGCTTACTTGCAGCGGGTGACTTGTAGTTTTCGATGAGTGCATCTGTCGGCGGGCAAGCTGAATTGGCCGCCACTACCATCGCAGGACTCGGGGTGGTTGCAGGGCTCGGGGTAACTGGGGGGCTTACTTGCGGAGTTACGGCTGGAGCAGCACTTACCGGCTCAGCTGGAGGAGGACTAGCTGGCGCAGTATCCACCGGCGTTACAGTTAACGCAATTACCTCTGCTTGCTTTGACTTGCCCATCAAGGCATCCAGCTGGCTCACGAATAGGGGCTGAAATTGCACCAAAGCCAATACAAGCGCACCTACCGGCAGTAACCAAACCCATTTTTTACCAGCCGACTTTTGTTTGTGCCCAAGGGCTTGCGCCTGCATACTAGGCTCTGGCTTTACAGCCTCTACCAAAATAGGCTTCGCTTCTGGCTGACTGACTGCTCGAGACTCTGCTTCCGTTTTTCTTGTTTTGCGAGCTGTTTTCTTTACTTCATTTGGCTCATCTTCTTTTGGCTCCGCTACTTCAGTTACATTCTCGGGCAAAAGGGGGCCAGGCGCACCACTCTGCTCTGCTACTTTTGCAGCATCGAGTAAGGGCTGTGACTCGGCTAGAGATGATTCACTCTGAGTAAACTCGCCCTCTTGGCTTAACGGTAACTCTGCTTGCGGCCCAAAATCAAATGCGTCCTTTTCGTCGAGCTGGATTAATTTGGCTACTTTCTTAGCGGCAACTAATTTAATTGTGGGCGAGTAAAAACTACTGCTTTGTCCGTTCTCGATCTGCTGAATTTGCTTCTTTGAGAGGCAGGCCAGTAGCGCCAACTGCTCGACCGACATGGCGCATTTTTCCCGTGCCGTGCTGAATGCGGCGCTGCGTATTTCAGGGGAGGATTGTTTTTGCACCATCTACCTTGCTTTCAGCTACGGATCTTATAAACGAATTTTTCTTGATTTAACAAAATTATCAATTGAATATCGTATTTAATAAATTCACCCAAGAGCCAATGGGACTCATTGCATTAATAGGTCGACTCATACTTTCTCAAGGGAGGCTTCTAAATAGGACTTCACTAAACCTTGCAATGAATCGGCCCGCATTTTTTCCATTACGCGCGCCTTGTGCACTTTAATCGTGGCATCGGTGGTACCAAGCTTCACTGCAATGTCTTTATTTAAGAGGCCTTGGACCAGCAGGTGGCAAACCTCTTTTTCACGGGGAGTCAGCGTACTGAAATAACGCTTAACCTCAACATCTTTAGAGACCCGCTTTAGCTGCCGACTGTCAAATGCAATGGCATCCGCGACGGAATGCAGTAGATCCTCTAAGTTAAAGGGCTTAAATAAAAAATCCAGAGCCCCTTTTTTTAAGCTTTTGACGATCTGTTGCGGATGACTTTGACCACTCACAAAAATGATGGGGGTCTTACGACCCATGCGCAGTAGCTCTTCCTGTAGGTCAAGCCCAGTCATGTCGGGCATTTGCATGTCGAGCAAAATCACTGCTGGCGCAATCGGTACCGAATGCTCGATAAAGGCTTTCGCACTGGCGAAATCGTGAACGTTGTAACCCAACTCGCGCAGCATTCTGCTCAAGGAAGCCCGCATTGACTCGTCATCATCAACTAGATAGACGTGCCCTGATGTATTCATGTTTTCACCCTAATTTGCAATTACTGCAAATGTAATAGAAGTGCTGTACTTTAGATATTAGCCCAATAGCTAACTTTTGAAGGCTAAGCTACTGGATTCATTATGGTTTTTTAACATTGCAGTGCAGCAATCTATTTCCCCATCATTGCCCGTACTTCACCCTATCCCCACTCATTGCACAATAGAGGTTTTTCTCAATTACAGATGGAGTCTGCCGCATGAAACGCCTCAACGAACGCTCACGCATGGTCACTGAAGGGGTTGCGCGCGCACCCAATCGCTCGATGTACTACGCCATGGGCTACAAAGATGGGGACTTCACTAAACCCATGGTGGGTGTGGCCAATGGTCACTCGACCGTAACGCCTTGCAATAGTGGCTTACAAAAGCTAGCTGATGCCGCAATTGAAGCGCTGGAGGCGGCTGGTGCCAAAGCCCAAGTATTTGGTACACCTACGATTTCAGATGGCATTGGCATGGGTACCGAGGGCATGAAGTATTCCTTGGTGTCACGTGAAGTCATCGCCGACAGCATTGAGTGCTGCGTGAACGGGTTGTGGCAAGACGGCGTGGTGGTGATTGGTGGCTGCGATAAGAATATGCCCGGTGGCATGATGGCCATGGTGCGCACCAATGTACCCAGTATCTATGTCTATGGCGGCACCATTCAGCCAGGCCATTACAAAGGCAAAGAGCTCAACATTGTGTCTGCTTTCGAAGCGGTTGGTGAATTTACATCTGGCCGTTTGAGTGAAGAAGACTTTAAGGGCATTGAGCAAAATGCCTGCCCTAGCAGTGGCTCGTGCGGCGGTATGTATACCGCCAACACCATGAGCTCATCATTTGAAGCATTGGGTATGAGCCTACCCTACTCATCAACGATGTCCAACGTCGATGCCGAAAAAGTAGCTAGTGCTGCGGATTCAGCGCGCGCGGTGATCGAAGCAATTAAAAATAACTTACGCCCGCGCGATATTGTCACTAAAAAATCGATTGAAAATGCCGTGAGCGTCATCATGGCCGTGGGTGGCTCAACCAACGCTGTGTTGCATTTCTTGGCCATTACCAGCGCCGCTGAAATCGACTGGACCATCGATGATTTTGAGCGCATTCGCAAACGCGTTCCTGTGATTGCCGATATGAAACCATCAGGCACTTACTTAGCAACCGATTTACATCAGGCTGGTGGCATTCCCCAAATCATGAAAATCTTGCTCGATGGCGGCTTGCTGCACGGCGATTGCATGACCATTACCGGTAAGACCATTGCTGAAGTTCTAAAAGATGTTCCTTCGGTGCCTCGTGCAGATCAGAAAGTCATTCGTACCTTGGCGAACCCCATGTACGCCGAAGGCCATCTGGCTATTCTGAAGGGCAACATTTCGCCCGAGGGTTGCGTTGCCAAAATCACTGGCCTTAAAAATCCATCGATTACGGGTCCAGCACGCGTCTTTGATTCAGAAGATTTAGCCATGGAAGCCATCATGGCTAGCAAAATTAAGGCGGGCGATATTGTGGTGATTCGTTATGAAGGCCCCAAGGGTGGGCCAGGTATGCGTGAAATGCTATCGCCTACCTCAGCTTTAGTTGGCCAAGGCCTTGGTGAGAGCGTGGGCCTCATTACCGATGGCCGCTTCTCGGGCGGAACTTGGGGCATGGTTGTGGGTCACGTTGCACCTGAAGCCTATGTCGGCGGTACCATTGCGCTGATCGAGGAAGGTGATTCGGTAACAATTGATGCGCACAAGCTCTTAATTCAGCTCAATGTTACAGATGATGAGATTGCTAAACGTCGCGCCGCTTGGAAACAACCTAAACCACGCTATACCCGCGGCCTACTGGCGAAGTACGCTAGTCTTGCCGGTAGCGCAAGTAAGGGCGCTGTAACCGATATGGACTTGAAGTTCTAATTTATGTAGTTCATTTGGACTTCGGGGTCAAGCTTGACTATTTGAGGCTTAAGTTACTTTTATCTACTTTTAGTCCAAATCGTATTGCAACTATTGCATCTTTAGGGAATTACAAAAGGGCGCCGTGGCGCCCTTTGTTAATCTATAGACAATAGAGTTTTTATTCAATGCTTAGCGCCGTGCCCATGACCTCCCGGGGCGTTGACTGGCATCTTAACTTCGACCTCGCCTGCTTTAGCGAACCTCAGCTTTACAGGCACCATATCACCTGCCTTCAGGGGTGCTTTGATGTTCATGAACATCAAGTGCAAGCCGCCCGGTTTTAGATCGACAGCGCCGTTCGCCGGCACTTCAATCTGCTTAACTTCCCGCATTTGCATGACATTGCCATCCATTTTCATGGTGTGCAATTGCACTTCGGCCGAGACCGGTGAGCTCGCTGAAATCAATTGGTCGGCGGCGCCACTGCTCGTAATTTTCATATAACCGCCAGCGGCGGCTTGGCCAGCTACCGTTGCCCGCGTATATGCGCCGTTAATTGCAATATTACCTACTTTGGCATCCTGAGCAAAACTAAGGGATGGCGCCGCACAAATGAATGCAGTACTAACAATCAGGGTACGTAATTGAATCGTGGTTTTCATAATATCCTTTGAATATATTTAGTGAAGATACATCTTCAGCTCCCGCTCAAATTGCGGGAGATTGTCGCGGTTCACAAAAATTCCGATGGGCGTTTCTTGGTCGGCGTGCTTCAGGACTAATCGGTACAAATGTTTTTCGGTACGGCCAATGCGGGCCCACACTGTATTAATTTCCTGTTTTTCTACTTTGCCGCCCCAGCTTTTTTCAATCGTCATGCATTTGCCGTCGATCGTGATCTTCTCGTAATCGAGGGCATGGCGACTATAAACATAAAGGGCTATCGTCAGGGCGGCGATTTCAATGCAAGTAAAGATCAAAATCATCCAAACGCCCATGAGTAAAAACGAACCTGCCACCAAAAGCGAAAACAAGACAATGGAGGCGTAAAAATACCCCACCTGCTTCGGTGAAAAAGAACAGTTTCGTTTCATAAGCCAAACGCGCATGGCAATACTCTACTACTTGCCTAGGGTCTCTGCATTGCACTGAATACCGATACCTTGGCGAGTACAGTCATTGCCAAAGCAGGACGGTAGAAAGGTAGCAGTGGCTCGTTTTACATCGTGGAAGGTCATGGTTCTCCTTATGGTTGAGGGTGAATACAAGTTAAGCAAGACGTGCATTGGCCTTTGTGGATTTAGATGGCCCAGGCATCCACTGGACAGAAAAAAGCCCATGGAAATAGTGGATTGGATGCAAATAATAAATAAATCTCCAAACATCAAAACGGCAACCGAGTTGCCAATTGCATAGCGCGTGCTATGCCCTAATTACTAAATTAGGCGGATGTTGGAGGCGCTGCCGAGGGCGGCGCTATCCACGTAAAGCGTGGCTTGGGGGATTGGTAGAACAGCGCTGGAAAGAAAGCAAACTGCTGCGGATCCTGGAACTGCAACTGCGTTTGAAATGCGGGAGTAATAAGGGCCTGTACTAAGCAATACGAGCAAGACTTTAATTCAGCTTGCGGCACTGTAGGTTCTGCCATGCCAAAGACCTGAACTGTGCCATCGGCAGAACAAACCTCCATTGCAAAGCCTTGGCCATGTTGTGCCACAGAAACGGCTTGCGAAACTGCTGGCGCGACTGCCCCCATCAAAATCGATGCAGCAGCAATCCAGTGGATCAGTCGAGAAGCTTTAAACACCATGAATAAAGTGTAGCAGTTTTTAATACTTAACTCCTTTGCTGTCAGAGCCTATAAGCTCCGGGAATACAAATGGGGGCTTACGCCCCCACTTAAGTAACGCAATTGAAAGCTAACTTACACTGCTGCCTTCTCTTTTCTGTCTGTGAACTTACCAATCAATGGCCAGAACAGCAAAATCAGAGCCAAGGTAGTGATACCGCCCACTAAATAGTTCGAGAAGAAGACATCAACGCTGCCCTGCGATATCAACATCGATTGGCGGAAGGAATCTTCAGCACGGGCTCCCAAGACCATGGCCAAGACCATCGGTGCCATTGGGTAATCGAGCTTCTTAAAGATGTATCCAATTACGCCAAAACCAAGCATTAACCAAACATCAAACATTGCGTTGTTCACGGTGTAGGCGCCGACTGCGCAAATCACAATAATGCAGGGGGCAATGATGGAGAACGGAATCCGCAGAATCGAAGCAAAGATCGGCACGCAAGTTAGGCACACAATCAGTGCAGTCAAATTACCAAGATACATACTGGCAATCAGGCCCCAGACAAAATCGGGTTTCTCAACGAAGAGCAGCGGACCTGGTTGTAAGCCCCAGATCAAGAGACCGCCAAGCAATACCGCAGCAGTCGGTGATCCAGGAATGCCCAAGGAGAGCATTGGCAATAATGCTGCGGTACCCGCCGCATTATTGGCTACTTCTGGGGCAAGTACCCCTTCAATTTCACCTTTGCCGAAATTCTTGCCTGTTTTGGAAAAGCGCTTTGCCATACCGTAAGCCATAAAGGATGCCGGTGTTGCGCCGCCGGGCGTGATGCCCATCCAACAGCCAATCAAACAACTGCGGACCATGGTTGCCCAATACTTTGGCATTTCTTTCCAGGTTTGCCAAACGATGGTGCTCTTAATCTTTGCAGCAGCACCGGAAAACTTCAAACCTTCTTCCATCGACAGAAGAATTTCACCAATACCGAACAGGCCAATAACCGCAATTAAGAAATCAAAGCCACGCATGAGCTCATGACTACCAAAGGTCAGGCGCAATTGACCGGTAACGGTATCCATGCCAACGCAAGCCAAGGCAAAGCCCAGCATCATCGCTGAAATAACTTTAAATGGCGAGCCTTTGTTCATGCCCACAAAACTACAGAAGGTCAGTAAGTAGACAGAGAAGAATTCCGGGGGGCCAAACCTGAGTGCGAATCGCGCGATCAGCGGGGCTAAGAATGTGATCATAATGATCGCAACTAGAGCACCAACAAAAGAGGCTGTGAAGGCTGCCGTTAAGGCGGCGCCTGCTTTACCATTTTTGGCCATCGGATAGCCATCAAAAGTAGTAGCAACCGACCAGGGCTCGCCCGGGATATTAAAGAGGACGGATGTAATCGCGCCGCCAAACAAAGCCCCCCAATAAATACAGGCCAGCATGATGATGGCCGATGTGGGCGGCATCGTAAACGTTAATGGCAAAAGAATGGCAATGCCGTTGGCACCACCCAGTCCGGGCAAAACGCCAATGATGACGCCCAAGATAACGCCGACAAACATCAACATGATGTTGAACGGGGTCAGTGCAACAGCAAATCCGCCATATAGAGCAGTTAATTCTTCCACAGCAAGCTCCTTCTTTTCTAAGCTTTTTTAATCGTTACTGTTATTGAACGCCAACAAATGCGAGCGGATTGAACCAGGTACCGTGCGGCAGTGGAATCTGGAACCAAAACTCAAATAGCATATAGAGGGCAAAGCTTACGCCGAAGCCAACACTGATTGCCTTCCAGGCTGCGTACTTACCCAACCAAATCATAAACACGATGATGTAAATGGTGGCAGCAACGTAAATGCCAATAACCTGCATCAAAAAGACAAAAAAGAATGCTGGAACTAAAACCGACAAGACAAGCTTGAATGGTCCTATGGAAACAAATGGCGAGTCCTCTTTTTTGCGCTCAAGGACCAGATACTGAAAGAGGGTTGCGGCGCTCGAAATCAAAATAATCAGGCTAATATAAAACGGAAAATACCCCGCTTGCGGTCCATCCATCCCCCACGATGAGCCCAACTTAATACTACCGATCATGATCGTTAAGCCGAATGCTAAAAATAAGAGGGCAACGATGATTTCCATGGTTCGCATACCAACGGATGCCTCTGGCTTTGAATTATTTGCGTGTTCCGACATGGCTTTACTCACTAAAAAAGGTATTGGTGCATTCTAAAACAGTGAAGAAGTGATTTTTAAACAATAACGCCTTGCATGTCTTGATTGACATCAATAAAGCAGAAAATCACGCTGGGGAATTCTGATTTAGGCGAAGAAGGATGAATGGCATTAGTAGAAACCCGCATCAATTTCGATTACGTAACGCTAATGTGGTGCCGGAAAGAGGAATCGAACCTCCGACCTTCGCATTACGAATGCGCTGCTCTACCAACTGAGCTATTCCGGCGTAAGTAATATTTTAAAGCAAGCCTTAGTCAGACGGTATTTTGCAAACCAAGATCGCTTACAAAAAGCGATCCAATAACTTGCGGCTTTGCTTATCTAGCTGCGTAGAATCGCGTACCAAATACTGCACGCCATTGGCATCCGATATCAGTAAGGTATTGCCAGCAACTCGGCGAATATTTTCTTCGCCGTTGAGGCGTAATCGCGTCTCACCGCGATCAGTCAAAACCTGCCAAATACTGGGGGTGGCATAGCTCGATACACTTTGAATGCATTCAATCACGGGCATGAATTCACGCGATGCCAGCTCCTCTAGAATCAATTCCTGATCGTGCTCCGGAATTGCTGCCATCGATGCATACCAGAACAGCTCCTTGCCGGCCTGATCCAACAGTGAAATACCAGCACTGGGGGCTGTAATTGGAAAGGCGCGAACGGCATGGACATCGCCATGGACTGTACCCGCCTCATCGGTGAACACCAGGCGACCTAGAGTGTCGCGCACTAAGCTAGGCTTTTTCAAGTGTTTCTCCAATCGCGCCGCCCTCAACCAATTCCGTGGCATGGCGTATTTGCGCTTGATAGAGCTGATAGTAAGCACCCTGTGCTGCCATCAATTCATCGTGCGAACCTATTTCCACAATCTCACCTTTATCTAGCACCACCAAGCGATCGGCTTTACGTAAGGTGGAAAGGCGGTGCGCAATCGCAATCGTGGTACGGCCCTTGACTAAATTATCCAAGGCTCGCTGAATTTCTTTCTCCGTAGTGGTATCGACCGAAGAGGTGGCCTCATCCAATATCAAGATGCTAGGGTTAATTAATAAGGCCCGTGCAATCGAAATGCGTTGGCGCTCACCGCCCGACAGAGACTGGCCACGCTCACCGACCAGTGAGTCATAACCCAAAGGTAAGCGTAGAATAAATTCGTGGGCGTGCGCTGCCCTGGCCGCTTCAATAATTTCCTCACGGCTTGCTTCCGGTTTGCCATACGCAATGTTCTCAGCAATGGTGCCAAAAAAGAGGAAAGGCTCTTGCAGTACTAGGCCAATGCACTTGCGATAGTCGGCCATTCCAATGCTGCGAATATCACGGCCATCCAATGTAATAGCGCCCTCGCTCACATCATAAAAGCGGCAGATTAAATTAACTAAGGTACTTTTTCCAGAGCCACTATGACCCACGAGCCCAATCATTTCTCCGGGTGCTATGTGCAAATTAATGTCTTTAGTCACTGCCCGGTTGCCATACCGAAAGCCAACGCCGCGTAAATCAATTGCACCCTTGACTGGGCCGAGTGGCAATGGGTTCACTGGCTCGGGAACACTCGAGACGTGATCCAAAATATCAAAAATTCGCTTGGCGCCAGCAGCAGCCTTTTGGGTATGGGACACAATGCGGCTCATCGAATCCAAACGTATGTAAAAGCGTCCAATGTAGGCTAAGAAGGCAATCAGTACGCCAACGGAGACATTGCGATTAGCCACCTGCCAGATGCCGAAGGCCCACACCACCAAGAGACCAACCTCGGTCAAGAGGGTTACTGTTGGGGTAAATAAACCCCACACGCGATTGACGCGATCGTTAATTTGTAGATTATGGCGATTGGAGTCGACAAAACGTTTGAGTTCGCGCTTTTCTTGGGCAAAGGCTTTTACCACCCGAATGCCTGGAATGGTGTCCGTCAATACGTTGGTAACTTCCCCCCAAACACGGTCGATCTTTTCAAAGCCGTAGCGTAATTTATCGCGCACCACATGAATCATCCAAGCAATAAAGGGAAGCGGTGCTAATGTCACTAAGGCAAGTAGCGGATCAATCGAGGCCAAAATGGCGGCCGTCATGATGATCATGACCAAGTCTGTGATGAAGTCGAGTAAATAGAGGGATAAGAAAACGCAGATTCGATCGGTCTCCGTTCCAATGCGCGCAATTAAATCCCCGGTTCGCTTGCCACCAAAATACTCCAACGATAGTTTTAATAGGTGCTCAAAGGTAGTATTGCGTAAATCAGCGCCAATGCGCTCGCTGACCAAGGCCAGCAGGTAGGTTCGCCACCACCCTAAACCCCATGCAAGCAAGGCCGCCGCTAACAAGGCCCCCAAGTACAAGCGTGCTAGATCAAAATCAATCGGCTGACCACGCTCATAGGGAATCAGGATGTTATCCATTAGCGGCATAGTGAGATAAGGCGGAACTAAGGTGGCGCCAGTCGACGCCAAGGTCAAAACAAAACCAAGGAGTAGTTCTTTTTTATAGGGTTTGGCAAAGCGCCACAGTTTTAATAGTGTCCATGTCGAGGGTGGCTTGTCTTCCTCCAGCTCGTCATCGCTCAGCAGGCCGAATGGATTCTGCGAAGCCTTGAGCTCATTTCTGAAAGCGGCCTGCAATCGAATTGCCTGAGGATTGACGGCGAGGGTGTAGTGCCATGACGCCAGCAGAATGCCGCCCTGCTCCAAACGCAAGCAGCCAACGCCCGCATGATCGGATTGCGTTAAGCTCAGTCCGGCCTGGATGGGCCAAGACTGGCACTGATTGCCATCGGTCCAAACTACGGCATCGCCATTAAGGACCAAGAGGGTTTTGTTAAAACGCAACCCGGCATCCAGATCGAGCTCAATCCAAGCTCGCAGCAATAAGGGCTGCAATGCTGGAAACGATTGCACCGCCAAGCTCTCCTGCCAATACGCTGGGAGCGGCGGCGAAAGTGCGGGAAAATCAGGGTCCATGGGTGCTCAAAGTATAGTGGAGTGCAGATCTTTTCAATTTATTAAATCTGTCAACTTATGGAGCTAGCCAGGCGTTTAAGCATGAATCTCCCATTCTTTTCACTTCTGACCCTTTTCTGTTTGGCCCCCGACCTAAATCAACCGCTATCCTCTGCTCACCCGATGCTGACAAAAGCCGATCCGCTCTAAGCCAAAAAATCCCGTTTTTATGCCCCAATTACTAGACAAAACCATTGAGATTCTGAGCGTCAAGCATCTCCGTGGCCCCAATATGTGGACCTACCATCCCGTGATTGAGGTTTGGGTTGATATTGGTGATTTGGAAGACTATCCGTCTAACTTAATTCCGGGGTTTTATGAACGGCTAGTCGAGTGCATGCCCGCCTTGATTGAGCACCGCTGTAGCTATGGTGAGCATGGTGGCTTTTTAAAACGCATTCAGGAGGGCACTTGGCCGGCGCATATTTTAGAGCACCTCACGCTCGAATTACAAAACATGGCCGGCATTCCTGGTGGGTTTGGTAAAGCGCGCGATGCCGATCGGCGCGGCGTCTATAAAGTGATTGTTAGTGCAATCAATGAAAAAGTTACCTTGACTGCCTTGGAATACGCTCGCGACCTGTACTTGGCCTTAGTGCAAGATACGCAGAATGCGTCTGTCTTATTAAAGCAGCTCGTCGATCAATTGCGTGACCTTAGTGATGACCTTCTACTAGGTCCCAGCACCGCTAGCATCGTCTACGCAGCGGAAGAAAAAGGAGTTCCATCGATTCGCTTATCCAGGGGCAATTTAGTCCAGCTAGGTTACGGCGCAAAACAGCGGCGCATTTGGACCGCAGAAACCGACCGCACTAGCGCGATCGCAGAAGGTGTTTCGCGCGATAAAGACCTCACCAAAAGTTTATTGAATAACGCAGGGTTACCGACCCCAGAGGGACGCATTGTGGCAACCGCCCTGGATGCCTGGGATGCGGCAGAAGAAATCGGCTTGCCGGTAGTGGTTAAGCCAATTGATGGTAACCACGGCCGCGGCGTCTTCATCAATCTATACACCCAAGCAGAAGTTGAGGCAGCTTACGCCGTTGCTGTGCAGGAAGGCAGTGCGGTATTAGTAGAGCGGCATATTTTAGGTGATGAGCATCGCCTGCTCGTCGTTGGCAACCGTGTGGTTGCGGCCGCAAAAGGTGAAACGGTCTGGGTCATTGGCGATGGCATTCACAGCGTAGCCGACCTCATCAGCCTGCAAATCAATTCAGATCCGCGGCGCGGAACTGCTGAAGAATGCCCTTTGAATCCGGTACGGGTTGATTCAGCTGTGGAACTCGAGCTCACTCGGCAAAAGCTCAGTGCAAAGGCGATTCCTGCAGAAGGGCATCGGGTATTTATTCAGAGCAATGGCAACGTTGCCTTTGATGTAACTGATCAAGTTCACCCCGAAATAGCCCGGCAAGTCGCCTTGGCAGCGCGCGTGGTTGGGCTTGAGATAGCTGGAGTTGACTTAGTAGCCCAAGACATTAGTAAGCCTTTTGAAGAACAAGGCGCGGCGATTGTAGAAGTCAATGCAGGCCCCGGCTTATTGATGCACTTAAAACCAGCCAGCGGAAACGCACAGCCGGTTGGTAAAGCCATTGCGGATCACCTATTCCCGGCCGACGTGGATTTTAGAATTCCATTGGTCGGCATTACCGGCTCCAGAGGCAAAACCGTGGTTGCTGAAATGGTTGGGCACTTTCTCAGACTAACTAATCAATATGTTGGGGTCTCGTGCGGTGACCAGCTCTATTTTGGTAATCGCGTGATTAAAAAAGAACATCCATCCGATTGGGAAAACGCACGCCGCACCCTTCTTAATCGCGCAGTAGATGCAGCGGTGATTGAAAACAACCACCTGTCGATGTTAATTGAAGGCCTTGCCTACGATCGCTGCCAAGTTGGGGTTGTGCTCAACATTGATCCCAGTGCGACCTACCCAGAATACGCGATTTACGACGAAGATCAGTTATTTAGTATTGTTCGCACGCAAGTCGACGTGGTTTTGCCGACAGGCGCGGCCGTTCTCAATGCCGATGATCCGCTGGTAGTAAAAATGGCTGAACTCTGCGATGGTGAAGTCATTTTCTTCTCCAGCAATGCAGCGTCTCCCTTGATTGAGAGTCACTTAAAACAAGGCGGCCGCGCAGTATTGGTGTGTGGTCAAGAGATCGTTTTAAAAACGGCTCGGCGCGAAGAGCAGGTATTGCACTTGCCGAAAAATTCTAAAAACACTACAGGCTTGCAGTCCAAATCAATTAATTTAGCGGCAGCAATTGCATCCGCCTGGGCCTTGAACATTCCATTTAATATTATTGTTGCTGGTACAGAGACCTTTTATTCTGATACCAATCAGGAAGAGGCGTAATTGAAAGTATCTCGCATTCGGATGTTACGTGGGCCTAATTTATGGAGTAGGCACACCGCATTAGAAGCCATTGTAGATTGCGATGCCTCTGAACGCGCTATCGATCAATTGCCCGCATTTGAGGTGAAGCTGCGAGAGCGCTTTCCACAATTGGGCTTCATGGGCTTTAGTGGCAAGACAGAAGTAGTTTCACTTGCACATGTGATTGAGCACGCCGCACTTGACTTGCAAGCACAGGCAGGCTGCCCAGTCACTTTTAGTCGAACCATCCAAACCAGTGATGACGGCGTGTATCAAGTCGTGGTGGAATACACCGAAGAGGCTGTTGGCCGCATGGCTTTCGACTTTGCACTGGCTTTAATTCAGGCGGCCCGAGATGAGGCTCCATTTGATTTGGCAACGGCACTGCATGAGCTAGCCTCTTTATTTGAAGAGGTGCGCCTTGGGCCAAGCACTGGCTCGATTGTGGATGCTGCTATTGCGCACCACATTCCCTATCGGCGTATGACTGAAGGAAGCATGGTTCAGTTTGGCTGGGGCAGTAAACAAAAACGCATTCAGGCAGCAGAAACCAGTGATACCAGTGCCATCGCTGAGTCAATCGCACAAGACAAAGAGCTCACCAAAAATCTACTGCATGCAGCTGGCGTATCGGTTCCCCATGGCGAAGTGGTTACCAGTGCCGATGAGGCATGGCGCGCTGCCCAAGCGATTGGTGGTCCAGTCGTGTTAAAGCCAAAGGATGGTAATCAAGGCAAAGGCGTTGTCGCCAACATTCGCAGCGAGGCACAAGTACGCGCCGGCTTTGAGGCAACCCAGGCATATGGGAGCAAGACCATTGTCGAGCGTTATCTGCCAGGTCAAGACTATCGCTTACTGGTCGTAGGCAATCAACTGGTTGCCGCTGCCCGCCGAGAGCCGGCCCAAGTAATTGGTGACGGGAAGCACACAATTGCGCAACTGGTTGAGTTGGAAAATAAAAATCCCTTGCGCGGCGATGGTCACGCAACGGCATTAACCAAAATCCGCTTGGATGCGATTGCGATTGCCACCCTAGCGACAGTCAATCTCGATACGGCCTACGTTCCTAAAATGGGTGAGCGTATTTTATTACGCAATAACGCCAATTTAAGTACCGGAGGTACCGCCACCGATATAACGGATGACGTGCATCCAGATGTGGCTGCAAGCGCAGTCGCTGCGGCGCAGATGATTGGACTGGATATTGCTGGCGTGGATATTCTCTGCGAAGCAATATATAAACCCCTAGAGCCCCAAGGCGGAGGCATTGTTGAAGTGAATGCGGCGCCAGGCCTACGAATGCACTTGCAACCCTCCTACGGTAAGGGCCGTCCTGTCGGCGAGCACATTATTAATATGATGTTTCCGGGCGGTGACAACGGTCGCATACCCACAGTTGCAGTAACCGGTACCAATGGAAAAACCACTACTGTCCGGCTAATAGCGCACCTCATTGAGAAAACTGGGCTGCGCATTGGTATGACCACTACCGACGGCGTTTATGTCGAGGGCAGACGGATTGATACGGGTGATTGCAGTGGCCCTAAAAGTGCCCGCAATGTATTGATGCACCCCGATGTAGATGCTGCTGTATTAGAAACAGCCCGCGGCGGCATGCTTCGAGAAGGCCTAGGGTTTGATCGCTGCGACGTTGCCGTAGTGACCAATGTCGGCGAAGGCGATCATCTGGGTATGAATTTTATTCATACGGTTGATGATATAGCCTTAGTAAAACGTGTGATTGTTCAAAACGTCTCTACAACGGGCGTTGCCGTTCTGAATGCAATGGATCCATTGGTGGTGAAGATGCGTGAAAGCTGCCCAGGCGACATTACTTTCTTTTCATATGATCAGAACCACCCCGTGATTGTGGCGCACCGAGCCAAAGATAATCGGGTGGTCTTTTTTGATGGCACCGATATTGTTGCTGCCAAAGGTGTTGAAGAAATTCAACGCATCCCAGTTAAACGCATTCCGATGACCAAGCAGGGTCTTCTGCCCTTTCAGATTGATAATGCGATGGCTGCAGTTGGGGCTGCTTGGGCGCTTGGACTGCAGTGGAGCGCTGTGCATGCTGGACTAGACTCATTTGATTTAGATGCCAATGCAGTACCGGGTCGATTTAATCTCTTTCAACACCGCGGCGCGACCGTGGTAGCCGATTACGGACACAACCCCGATGCCATGCGCGCCCTAGTCGACGGCATACAAGCCATGAAGCCCAAACGCAGCCATGTGGTGATTAGCGGTGCCGGTGATCGCCGCGATGAAGACATTCGCTCCTTAACGCGCATTTTAGGCAATGCATTTGATGACGTCATTTTGTACCAAGATCAATGCCAGCGTGGTCGCGAAGATGGCGAGGTAATAAAACTATTGCAAGAAGGCTTAGTCGGCACCAGCAAAGCAAAGCGAGTTCAAGAAATCCGTGGTGAGTTCTTAGCCATCGATACTGCGCTGAATCAACTTGAAGCAGGTGATGTTTGCCTTATTTTGATTGACCAAGTCGAGGAAGCTTTTGCTTACCTTGCTAAGCAGGTCAAAGCCTAAGCCACATTAGCTTTGAGTGTGGTATTTGCGGAGTAAATTGACTTCATCTTTGGAGCCCAGCATTACGGACACCCGCTCATGCAATGCCTGCGGCTGCAAATCCAAAATGGCGTCCACGCCATTGATAATTTCACCGCCTGCCTGCTCGACTAAAAACCCCATCGGATTGGCTTCGTACATTAAGCGCAGCTTGCCTGGTTTCTTCGGATCTCGCTGATCCCAGGGGTACATAAACACCCCGCCGCGCGACAATACCCGGTGCACATCGGCAACCATCGATGCGATCCAGCGCATATTGAAGTCCTTCTGGCGAACCCCACCACTACCAGCCAAGCATTCATCAACATAGCGTTTTACTGGCGCAGCCCAGTGGCGCATATTGGACATATTGATGGCGAATTCACTCGTGGATTCAGAAATCCGCACGCCCTGCTTAATCAGCAAAAACTCACCGGAGACCGCATCCAGCGCAAACAAGTCAACGCCTGCACCCAAACTCAATGCCAAGGTAGTTTGCGGGCCGTAGACTACATAACCGGCAGCCACTTGCGTGCGCCCTGCTTGTAAAAAATCAGCCGTGGTCAGCAGCGCATTGGGGTCTGGTTTTTTGAGAATAGAAAAAATAGTGCCAATCGATACATTGACGTCAATATTGGATGAGCCGTCGAGGGGATCAAACAGCAGAAGATAGTCGCCTAGCCCCTTACCTACTGGCAAAGGCTCCTCAATTTCTTCCGAGGCGATACCGGCTAAGGATTGACAAGACTGCACTCCCGCAATCAGCAAATCGTTTGCAATGACGTCGAGTTTTTGTTGTACTTCACCCTGCACATTACCGGTTCCAGCCGATCCAAGAATTCCAATCAAGGCGCCCTGTGCGACTTCATTACTTAAAGTGATGCAGGTATCGGTGAGCAAAACCAGCAATTCCTGCAAGCCACTTGGAACCGGGGTGCCATGCGATTGAAATTCGCGAACATAGTGCCGAAAGGATGTCTTTAACTGAATTGGCTTGGTCAACGCATTCTCCAAATAGGGTCTGGCAATCAGGATGGCTTTATTTTGCCTGTTTCAGATCAGGCAATGGAATTTTGAAACGCTGGGTACCCATGGTCCGCCATTAGCCATTGCCCAAAGCCTTGACAATCACCTCATTGACATCCGCTGATAAGGTCTTAGCAGCCGCAACATGCTGTAAAGCAGCCTGCATTTGATCTCGGTAGGGCTCTGCAAAAACAGTCCAGCGGTCCAGCGCCCTTGCCAAACGCGCAGCAATTTGCGGATTAATCGCATCGAGCTTCTGCACCTTCTCTGCCCAAAACTGGTAACCACGTCCATCCGCCATATGAAATCCCGCTGGATTACCCATGCAGTACGAGTGAATTACGCTGCGAACCCGATTGGGGTTAGTGTATGAAAACGCTGGGTGCAGTAAAAGCGTAGTGACACGTTCAAGACTGGCAGCAGGATTTTGTGGTGTGGGCGGGCAAGTGGCTTGCAAACCAAACCATTTATCCACCACCAGCGGATCATCCTTAAAGCGCTCGTAAAAATCAGCTAAGCAAGCGACGCCCTCCGGTAAATTGTTCTGTACTAAATGGGCGAGTGCTGCGTAGCGATCGGTCATGTTATTCGCTGACGCATACTGCTCTTGTGCGCGGGCTGCCCACACTGCTGGATCGGCAATCAAGAGCATGCCAAGAGCTAGGTTCTTTAAGCTACGCTTACCTGCGCTAATCGCATCCGACTGGAAAGCGCCAGGGGTTTGCATTGCCTCATAAAGACGCTGCCATTCAGGCTTTAAATGCCGAGCCATCGCTTGCCGAAATGCCTTGCGGTTAGCATGAATCAATTGCGGATCCACGCTGGCACACTGCTCATACAAATAGGTTTCGGCCGGCAATGTCAGGGCCAACTCTTTAAAGGCTGGATCTAACTGAGGATCTTGCAAAATCAAACAGTAGGTTTGGAGCAAGGCCTCATCCGGAGTGCGCCCAGCCAATATCCATTGCATCGCAAGCTTCTGCCCAGCCTCCCAGCGATTAAAGGCGTCATCATCATTGGCAAATAAGGTAAGTAAGTCGCCTTCACTTTGGTCATACTCAATCACAATGGGCGCAGAGAAGCCGCGATTAATCGATAGCACCGGCTCACTGGGCACTTGATCAAAAACCCAAGTCTGCGTTGCATCGGTTAATTCCAATAAACGCTCAGCACGCAGTGATGGATCGACCGATTCACCATTCGCAAAAAGGAACTGGGTTCGTAGCGGAATGTGAAACGGCTTTTTATCTTTTTGGCCCGGCGTATCTGGGCAGGACTGACTCAAGGTCAGCGTATAGCGCTGGGTCTTTGTATCAAAATGGGTTTGCACCTGAACCCGCGGTGTACCGGCCTGACTATACCAATGCTGAAATTGACTCAAATCCCTGCCATTCGCATCGGCCATTGCCGCTAGAAAGTCATCGCAGGTGACTGCCTGCCCATCGTGGCGCGCAAAGTAGAGATCCATTCCTTTCCGAAAGCCATCGACGCCCAGTAGCGTTTGATACATGCGCACCACCTCGGCGCCTTTTTCATAAACGGTGACGGTGTAAAAATTATTAATCTCTTGATAGGCATCGGGGCGAATCGGGTGTGCCATCGGACCTGCATCTTCGGGAAATTGGAGTTGGCGTAACAGGCGCACGTCTTCAATCCGCTTGACTGCCCTACCCGACTCACTACCCATCTGATCGGCTGAAAATTCTTGATCCCGAAAAACCGTCAAACCCTCTTTAAGCGAGAGTTGAAACCAGTCACGGCAGGTTACGCGGTTACCGGTCCAATTATGAAAATACTCGTGCGCTACAACGCTTTCGATATTGGCAAAATCGGTATCGGTTGCCGTCTCGGGCTGAGCAAGTACATACTTAGTATTAAAGATGTTGAGGCCCTTATTCTCCATCGCGCCCATATTAAAATCGCCCACGGCCACAATCATGAAGCGATCCAAGTCCAGCTCTAAACCATAACGCGCCTCATCCCAGCGGATCGAATGAATTAGGGAATCCATGGCATGGCGTGTTTTGGCTAAATCCCGTGGCTCAACCCATATCTGCAGGAGCTTTGAAGCTCCGCTGCCGGTTGTAATGCTCTCCTCAATACAGACCAGCTTGCCAGCCACCAAGGCAAACAAATACGATGGCTTGGGAAACGGATCTTCCCATACTGCGCTGTGCCAACCGTTAGGCAACTCTTCTGTGGCAACCAGATTGCCGTTGGCCAGCAATACAGGAAAGTCCGCTTTAATCGCACGCAGCGTAACGCGATAGCGGGCCATCACATCCGGGCGATCTAAAAAATAGGTGATCTTCCGAAAACCCTCTGCTTCGCATTGCGTAAAGAAATTGCCATTCGATACATACAAGCCCATCAAGGAGGTGTTTTTTCCGGGCACGCAAACGCAAATGATTTCAACTGTGAATGGCTCTGCTCCATTGCTAGGCAGCGAATGAATCGTTAGTGTCTGGGGTGTTAATTCAAAGTGTCGATGCGGCGTGCCATTAATACGCAGGCTTATGAACTCAAGATCAACCCCCTGCAGAACCAAAGCGCTTGCCGGACCTCTTCCGCTATGTGGATTTGGCAAGACCTCGATGCGGCTCTTGACAATAGTCTTTGCTGGATCGAGGGCAATGTCTAAATCGACCTGGTCAAATAAAAAAGCAGGTGGGCTGTAAGCCAGTCTTTGGAATGCGTGAGCGAGGTCGGTTTTCATACTTCGATTTTATGCCTTGATAGCAAAGTACATTAACCGTAGAGCAGCGTCAGAATACCGATCGCAATAAAGGTTGCTGCTGCAAGGGCATGAACCCATTTAATCGGAATGCGATTTGTAAATTTCCGCCCAATCCACACAGCGGGGGCATTGGCCAGCATCATTCCTAAGGTCGTGCCCAGTGTTACCGCAATCACGTCCTCGTAGCGCGCGCCCAGGGCGATCGTCGCAATTTGCGTCTTATCGCCCATCTCTGCGAGAAAAAATAAACCGCTGGTCAGCAGAAAAACGGGCCACGCGGCATTTTTGACCCGCGTGCCACCTGCCTCATCGAGGCGATCAGGTATGAATAGCCAAAAGCCGATAGCCAAAAAGCCCACGCCCAATATCCAGCGCATTGCATCGGGGCTTAAAAAAGCCGCAATTAAGTGGCCGAAATAGGCTGCGCAGGCATGATTGGCCAATGTGGCGACGAGTATTCCTGCAATAATAGGAAGTGCTTGGCGAGGGTATCGCGCTGCCAACATTAAGGATAAAAGCTGGGTTTTATCGCCCATTTCAGCGAGCAGCACCACTCCAGTTGATAAAAATACAGCGGAAAAGTCCATTTAACCCAGTTATTTAGGTAATTACTATCGATATTGTTAATTAATACAATTTGGCTATTAAGCCATGAGCCCCTAAACTTAGGGTATTCCCAAATACGAACGGTAAGCATAACAACTTGCCAGGTAGACCAATCAATATCAATGAGGAAGTAAATGAGCACACGCGAAGGTAGTTTAGAGGCCCCAACACGGCACCCCCTAGATTGGAAAAATCCAGAGTTCTATGACCGCGGTAATTTAGAGGCAGAAATGGAGCGGGTTTTTGATTTGTGCCACGGCTGCCGTCGGTGCTTAAGCTTGTGCGGCTCATTCCCTACCCTCTTTGATCTGATCGACGCCACCGAAGACGGCGAAGTTGAGCAGGTACAAAAGGCAGACTACCAGGCGGTTGTGGATCAATGTTATTTGTGCGACGTCTGTTACATGACCAAATGCCCTTACGTTCCACCCCATCCGTGGAATTTGGATTTCCCACACCTGATGTTGCGCGCTAAAGCCGTTGCGTTTAAAGAGGATAAAACTACCTTCCGCGATAAATTACTGTCTTCGACTGACAAGTTGGGTCACTTTGCGGGTATTCCGATCGTTACGCAAGCCGTCAATGCCGTAAACCATACTGGCGTTGCCCGCTTGGTGATGGAAGGCGCGCTTGGCGTAGATAAGAAGGCATGGATTCCAGAATACGCCTCCAAGACCTTTCCACAAATAGCTGAAAAGTCCACTGCATTCCCCGTCAAAGACGGCAATAAGACGCCAGGTAAAGTGGCTATTTATGCAACCTGCTATGTGAATTACAACGAGCCTGGCATTGGTCAAGACTTGATCAAAATTCTGCAACATAACGAAATTCCATATGAGCTGGTTGATAAAGAAGCTTGCTGCGGTATGCCTAAACTCGAGTTGGGTGACCTTCAATCGGTTGAAGAAAACAAGAACAAGAATATTCCGAAGCTGGCTAAATTAGCAAAAGAAGGTTATGCCATTCTGACGCCAATTCCATCGTGCACCTTGATGTTCAAACAAGAGTTACCACTGATGTTCCCAGATGATGCGGATGTTCAGTTAGTCAAGCAAGCCATGTGGGATCCATTTGAGTATTTGGTTGCACGTAACTCCGATGGCTTACTCAAGACCGATTACAAAACCGAATTAGGTCATGTCAGCTACCACGTTGCCTGCCACTCGCGCGTTCAAAATGTCGGGCAAAAAACCGCTGAAGCACTGAAGATGATTCCAGGGACCGAGGTCCATGTCGTCGAGCGTTGCTCCGGCCACTCCGGTACATGGGGTGTGAAGAAAGAGTTCCATGCCATGGCCATGAAGATTGGTAAGCCGGTATTTAAAAGCATGGCGGAGAACGAGCCTGATTACATCAGCTCCGATTGCCAGCTTGCCGGTCACCACATTGCGCAAGGCATGGAAGAGCTGGGCTTGCCTAAGTCGGCTATGGCGCACCCCCTCACCTTGATGGCAAAAGCCTACGGTCTCTAACCGAATCTGATCAATACAAACTGAATACAGGAATATACGTACCATGGCAAAAATTACCCGCGATAGCCTCTTAAGTTTAGAGGCGTACCACAAGGATCGCCCAGAAATTCGGGAGAAAGCGATTCAAGAGCGCCGTATGCGCACCGTGCATTTAGGCGAGCACCTCACCCTGATTTTTGAAAACGAATTCTTAATGCGTTATCAAATTCAAGAGATGCTGCGCGTGGAGAAAACCTTTGAAGAAGAAGGCATTCAAGATGAACTCGATGCCTACAATCCACTCGTACCCGATGGCACCAACTTCAAAGCCACGATGATGCTCGAGTACCCCAATGAAGGTGACCGTAAAGTAGCCTTAGCTAAATTAGTTGGCGTTGAGGACAAAATCTTTCTAGAGGTAGAGGGACAGCCCCGTGTCTACGGCTTGGCCGATGAAGACCTGGAGCGCTCGACCGCGGAAAAAACATCGGCAGTGCATTTCATGCGCTTTGAGCTCACACCTGACATGATTAAGGCCCTCAAAGCAGGCGCACAAATGATGGTGGGCTGTGATCACAAAGAGTACCCGATGCACGTTAAAACCTTGCCGCCCGAGACTTTGGCTTCGCTCATTACCGATCTGAACTAAGCCGCCGTCTTCGAATGGCAAGCGATGCCCTTTTACGCTGCCAATAGCTCCACTGCCGGAACAAAGTCCAGCTGTTGAGCACTAGCAACTGGCTCTGAGGCCAACTGACCGCGATGCACATTCAGGCCATTGCGCAAATGCACATCGTGATTCAGGGCAGCCACTAAACCCCGATTTGCCAATGCTTCCACAAATGGATAGGTTGCATTGGTCAAACCAAAGGTGGATGTACGCGCCACTGCCCCCGGCATATTGGCGACGCAATAATGAATCACACCGCCCATCAAATAACTCGGATCGCTGTGCGTAGTTGGGCGAGATGTTTCAAAACAGCCGCCTTGGTCAATGGCTACATCCACTACTACTGCTCCTGGCTTCATCTTGGCGACCATGCTGGCACTGACTAATTTAGGCGCCGCACCTCCCGGCAAGAGAACTGCACCAATGACCACATCGGCTGCATAGACTTCACGCTCAATCGACAGGGGATCGGAATAGTATGTCCGAACGCGATTGCCATAAGCGGCATCGATTTGACGCAGACGATCGAGGTCTTTATCGATGATGCAAACATCCGCGCCAATGCCAACGGCCATCTGCAAGGCGTTTCGACCTACTACACCCGCGCCCAAAATTACCACCTTCGCAGCTGCTACCCCCGGAATGCCCGCTAACAAGATGCCAGGCCCACCATGGCTCTTTTCCATTTGCGCAGCGGCTGCCTGAATCGACATCCGTCCTGCTACTTCACTCATCGGCGCTAATAAAGGCAAGGTGCCAGCGCGCGAGGTTACGGTTTCGTAGGCAATGCAAGTTGATCCAGAGCTCAGGAGTGCTTTGGTTTGTATTGGGTCTGGTGCCAGATGCAAGTATGTAAATAGGATTTGATCTTCACGTAACATCGCGCATTCTTGCGGCTGCGGCTCTTTGACTTTCACGACCAATTGGGATTTTGCATACACTTCAGTAGCGCTCTCCACTAAAGAGGCGCCAGCAGAACGATAGAGTTCATCCGTCAGGCCAATCTGCTGACCAGCGCCACGCTGAATCAATACAGCATGACCCTGGGCTACTAACCCGCTGACATTTCCCGGGGTCAAGCCGACCCGAAATTCATTGTCTTTTACTTCGCTTGGTACGCCAATAATCATGTGATGCTCCTTATTTCAGTTTATTTTTACGATGCAGGCCTAAGACGTAATACATAGCGACATAGACCACCAATAAGCACGGACCCAAAATCAAGGCGGCGCGTGCATCCTCATGCAAGCCCATCAAGACAATGACGAGCGCAATGAAGGCTAGAGCAAACCAGGAGGAGTATGGCCACCATGGCGTGCGATAACTCAGACTCTTGGCTTCTGCTGGAGTCAGCGATTTTCTAAAACGCATTTGGGTATAGAGAATGGCAATCCAAACCATCAGTCCAATAAAGGTCACTGCCGCCATGACGTACTGGAACGCCTTATCCGGAACGAAGTAGTTCAGAACCACGCCAATCATCGGCACCATGACAGCGGCCATCACGGCCCGGTGCGGCACGCCATTCTCAGAGAGGTGGGCAAACTTTTCGGGGGCATAGCCATTGATCGATAGGGAATAAAGCAGTCGCCCGCCACTGAAAATGCCGGCATTGCATGAAGACAGCGCTGCCGTTATCACCACGAAATTAACAATGCCAGCAGCTTCGCGCAAACCCAAGCGCTCGAACATCACGACAAATGGACTGCCTTGCTGCCCTACCTCATTCCAGGGAAAGATCGCCAAGATAACCAAGATGGCGCCCATATAAAAGATCAAGATTCGCCATGCAAGCGAGTCAATTGCCATCGGAATGGTTTTCTTGGGATTCTCTGCTTCGCCAGCGGAGAGGCCAATCATTTCAATGCCAACGTAGGCAAAGAGGACCATCTGTAAGGACATCAATAAGCCGCCTATTCCATTTGGAAAGAAGCCGCCATGGATCCACAAGTTATCAAAACCCAGTGGTACCCAGTCATTGGTAAAGCCAAAGAACACAACCGCTGCCCCCATCGCAATCAAGGCGATGATGGCGACGACTTTAATTAAAGAGAACCAAAACTCAAACTCCCCAAAGAGCCGAACCGCAATCATGTTGATGAGCCCCATCAAAATGATTGATGACAGCGCCCAGACCCATTGCGGCATATCCGGAAACCAAATGCCCATGTAGATTCCCACGGCAGTGACTTCCGCAATGCTGACCACAATCCAATAGGTCCAATAGCCCCAGCCCACCATGTATCCCGCAAGGGGTCCTACATAGGAATTGGCATAGGCAGCAAAGGAGCCAGCGACGGGCTCATGCACGGCCATTTCACCCAGCGTGCGCAGCACAATAAAGGCCACAATCCCTGCTAGCAAATACCCCAAGAGAATGGAAGGACCTGCGAGTTGAATCGCACTAGCGGAGCCAAGAAAAAGTCCAACACCAATGGTCGAACCCAATGCCATGAGGCGAATGTGCCGTACTTTCAGATGGCGTTTTAAGCCTGTTTGTTCTGTCTGCAAGAGAAACCTCCTTTTCGTTTTGATGTTGGTCATGCACCAACGCAACGAAGTCTAGGCAGGAGTTGGGCGCAGTACTAGCCCTTAAAAATTCATTAAATATGCAAAACTAAAAAAATGCCAAAGGAATAAAAAGGGAGAGCCCTTGAATCAGGAGATGGATAGCAAAATAAATATTGCTTCCTACAACAAAATATGAAATTTCTTACAGGGCATTCCCTAGGCTTGTTTGCGCTCTTTGGGAATGAAATGGAATTGATTTACTCGGATACGCTGTGTTGCATCCGTATCAACGAGAGAACTTCAGCAGCAGCAACCAAACCGGCTGCTGCCGTGACAGTTACCGCCGAGCCATAACCAGAGCAGGCTAAACCGCCGGTAGCAGCGCCGGCGCGGGGTTCTTTTGAATACACCGCCCGAATGCCCATCTTCTTTTTTAAATCACGCGAGAAGCCATGATCGGTTCGCAGTCCAACGCGCACCTTAGCGAGCAGTGCATCTTGCTCCGTTCTGGATAAATCATCGCAGCGCAGTTGGGTCGGATCAGCTTTGCCACCAGAGGCACCGCACATGACGAGTAAACGTTGATTTGCCACACTCCAGGCTGCAAGGGCAATTTTGACTTGCACTGAATCGGTTGCATCTAAAACGATGGCACCCTTTGGAATCAATGCATCGAGCGTATCGGGCTCTAAAAAAGCATCGTGGCAGGTTAGCTGTATATGGGGATTGATTTGGGTAATGCGCTGCGCCATTGCGTCCACTTTGGCCTTGCCATACTCACCATCAAGGGCGTGCAACTGGCGATTGGTATTACTTTCAGCAATGTGGTCAAAATCAATTAAGACTAAATGGCCAATTGCGGACCTTGCGAGGGCTTCAGCAGCCCAAGAACCAACGCCGCCCAAACCAGCAACCACTACCGTAGCTTGTTGAAACTGGGCTTGAGCAGCTTCGCCGTATAAACGGGCCACCCCGCCAAACCGGCGATCCATTGGGCTAGAGTCCTGCTCCGGTGTTGGTGCTTGAAAGTTCGCCATCGTCATCGCTTCTCTTTATACTGAAAACATGGAATCCATTGCTGAATTACGTAAAAACTACACCCGCGGTGAACTGTCGGAGCAAGACGTACCGCAGGAACCCTTCCGTCTTTTTCAGACTTGGTTCGAGCAAGCGGTCCAGGCAGAGTGCCCCGAGCCCAATGCAATGGCATTAGCAACCGCAAATCAAGCCGGCATTCCATCTGTACGTATTGTCCTATTAAAAGCTGCAGACCAGGGTAGTTTTACTTTCTTCACCAATTACGAAAGCCAAAAGGGCAAAGAGCTGGCTGCGCAGCCCCATGCATCCTTACTCTTTCATTGGCATGAGCTAGAGCGGCAGGTTCGCATCAGCGGTACCGTTGAGCGCGTTAGCGCCGCTGAAAGCGATGCCTACTTTCATTCCAGGCCTCCAGCTTCACGCATTGGTGCATGGGCCTCCCCCCAAAGTAGTGCAATTCCCAATCGCCAATTTTTAGAAGATCAAGAGCAGCAGTTCAAAGCAGAGCATGGTGATAACCCACCTCGCCCACCCCATTGGGGCGGGTATCGTTTGATACCAACTCAAATTGAATTTTGGCAAGGCAGACCTTCGCGCCTGCACGATCGCATTTGCTATAGCCGTACCGCTAGCGGCTGGTCAATTACACGACTAGCGCCTTAATTAAAAGCGGGATTAATCAAGCTTTTTAAAGTAGCGCGAAACTTAGCCAATTTGGGTGCAACGACCGCCATGCAATACCCTTGCCCCGGGTGCTGGACAAAATAATTCTGGTGGTAATCCTCGGCTGGATAAAAAATCGGAGCCGGGGCAATGATGGTGACAATCGGCCTTGGAAAGATTTTTTCATCGCTTAATTCTGTCAGCATCGCTTGTGCACATTCCATTTGCGCATCGGAGTGCGTGAAGATAACGGAACGGTAGCGCGCGCCAACATCATGACCTTGGTAATTGAGGGTAGTTGGGTCGTGGATCACAAAAAAGATGGTGAGAATGTCCCGATAAGAAACGATCGCTGGATCAAACTGGATTTGCACAACTTCGGCATGGCCAGTCGTTTCCGAGCATACGGCTTCGTAGTTTGGGTTTGTGTCGTGGCCACCTGCATAGCCAGATACAACCGAATGCACGCCGCGTACCTGCTGATAGACCGCCTCTAGACACCAAAAGCAGCCACCCCCGAGGGTTGCTGTCTCAAAAGTTATTTGTTTTTTATCCATGGCTTTATCCTAATGCCTTATTGCTATATTTGCACAAACTCACTTAGACCCGTCAAACTGATATCCCTCTATGAATCGCCTGACCATCCAGCTTGATGAAATCCGCGCAGCGTATGCAGCGGAGCCGCACTCCACGATTGAAAAGCGCCTGGAGCGGATTGGCCGAGTGGAGGCAATGCTGCGCGCCAATGAAGAAAAGCTCTGCAAAGCAGTAGCCGCTGACTTTGGTCACCGCCATCCGATGGAAACCCAGCTGGCAGAACTCAGTCAAATTTATCAGGCCTGCCGATATACCAAAAAACACCTCAAAGAATGGCTCAAACCCGTTCATTTAGAGACGCCGGCTTACCTGTCTAGCTCGACTGCTTGGATGCAAGCCCAGCCCAAGGGCATTGTGGGCATCATGAGTCCCTGGAACTACCCCATCTTGTTGGCGCTTGCGCCGGCCATTGCCGCATTGGCTGCCGGTAACCGCGTTTGGCTCAAACCATCCGAACGAAGCAGTCGTACCTCTGGTTTTTTGGCTTCTCTAATTCAGGAGTACTTTCATTTCACTGAATTTAATGTGACGACGGGCGATGCCAACACCGCAGCTGATTTTGCAGCCCTTCCTTTTGATCACCTTTTCTTTAGTGGCAGCACTGCCATCGGCAAAAAAGTGATGCGCGCTACTGCCGACAATCTGGTGCCAGTGACTTTAGAGCTGGGTGGCAAGTCCCCTGCCCTGGTGGATGCCTCAGCTAATTTACGGGATGCAGCCAGCAGCATTGTGTATGGCAAATTACTCAATAGCGGGCAAACCTGCATTGCCCCAGATTACGTTCTGGTTAGCGAGCAACAACACGATGTGCTCCTAGCTGAACTCATGAAGGCGGCACAAACTCAATTTGCTAAACCTGAAATGCTCACGGGCCCAATTGATCCAGAGCAAACGGCGCGCTGGCATTTTTTAGTCGCCGATGCCATCGCCCGTGGTGCAACCGCCACACCATTACTAGAACCTAGTACCGAGTCAGAACGGGTTTTTGAACCGGTGGTGCTGAGCAAGGTTTCTCCGGAATCCGCCGTGATGAAAGAAGAAATCTTCGGCCCCATTCTGCCCATTATCACAGTGAGTGATGGCGCAGCCAGCACAACAGCGATGATCGATTTCATTAATGGCGGCAACTCACCCACGCCACTGGCACTCTACTGGTTTGGAAAGAATAAGGCGAACCTCAATCGCGTGATTGCCGATACCCGCTCTGGTGGCATCACCGTCAATGACGTCTTATTGCATGCCGCATGTGATGGCATCCCCTTTGGTGGCATTGGGTCTAGCGGTATGGGTTCTTATCACGGCAAAGCCGGATTTGATGCCTTCAGTCACTACAAGCCAATACTTCAGGTGCGCGGTTTATTTGGGCTTAATTGGTTACGCGGTACTAGCGCAGTACACCCACCCTATGGAAAAAAAGTAGCGCGCTTATTAAAACAACTCAAATAGTAAACGCAGACTAAAGGCAATAAAGAGTGTGCCGGTCGCTAGCCATATACCCGTTGCAATTTGGGGATGGTGACTAACCCAACCCAAGCAGTATTGTCCTGCTCCAATCAAGATCACTAAATAGGCGACGCTGATCAGCTGGGTTATTACCGCAAGGTAGAGAAAACTCAGTGCCGGCTGGTGAAAGCCAGGATCAACGAACTGCGTAAAAAACGACACGAAAAAGAAAATAGCTTTGGGATTGGTAAGCGCTAGCAGTAATGCCGCCAAAAAAGGGGGCAAGCGCATGATTCCGCCTGCCTGCGATACGCTCGGCGTCTCTGTTGTTACTTCTTTCGCCTGAAAACGTTTCAAGCCGCTACGGATAATCCCAAGACCCAGCCATGCCAAATAAATGGCGCCCGATAAGCGCAGCAGATTGTAGGTAAGCGGAGATGATGCAAGTACGGTCGCCGCACCGAGAGCAACGCTGAGCATGATGATGGAGTCGCCCACCACAATCCCAGCTGAGGCCCAGAGGCCTTTACGCCATCCTCGCTCAGCGGATACAGCTAAAACATAGAGGGAGTTGGGTCCCGGCAAGAGAATAATCAGAATTGCGCCCAGTACATAGCTGGGAAAGTGGATGATGCCGATGTCTGACCAATGCAGTAAAAAACCCATGAACCGATCATAATCAGAAAAATCGCCCTAGGGATTGCCCTTAGAAAAGAACCATGTCATAATGAAGGGCTTTTTGAAACATCGTCCCCAGCAATTTACATATTCAGCGAATCAGTTTAGTAGCCATAAACAACACCGCTGCCGCTTGTCTGATGGTCGATGCCCTAGACCATCGCGCCCTTTAAAACACTGAGGCGCACAACCGGAGACATCCCCGATGGGGATGTAATTTGCATGACTTTTTTAAATGAAAACCACACTGGGTCAACTGACTCGCATATTGATGTTCCTGCAGGCGAAAAAGTAACGGTATCTGTCGTTACTTCCAGCGCCAATGCCTTTGCATCGTTTGGCTTAGCAGCCCCTCTCTTACAAAACGTGGCTGAATTGGGTTTTACCCAAGCCACTCCAGTGCAAGCACAGGTTATTCCTGCGGCGATGGCTGGCGGCGACCTCTTGGTCAGCAGCCAAACCGGTAGCGGCAAAACCGCTGCCTTTTTACTACCCCTCTTAAATAAACTGATCGCCAGCAACCCGGGTAATTCACCGGTTCCTGGCCGCGCACAACCAAGCGTCTTAGTTTTGTGCCCTACCCGTGAACTAGCCCAACAGGTGGCTGCTGATGCTATTAATTTGGCGCGTGGCCTCAAAGGCATTCGCATTGCAACCGTCATGGGCGGCATGCCTTACGGCAAGCAAATCCAAGCACTCAAAGGTGCACTGCTCGTCGTTGCAACTCCAGGTCGTTTACTGGATCTGAGCGACAGCCGTGCCATTCGCCTGGATGACGTCAAGCAACTGGTGATTGATGAAGCCGACCGCATGTTAGACATGGGTTTTGCAGATGACCTCGAGGCCATTGATCAGCGTTGCAAGCAACGGTCGCAGACCCTGATGTTCTCGGCGACCTTTGCGCCTAAAGTGATGTCCTTGGCTACCCAATTGACCAATGATGCAAAGCGTATTGAGCTTGCGCAAGCTGGTGACGTGCATTCCAACATTGAGCAGAAATTGCATTGGGCCGACAACATGGCACACAAGCACCGCTTGTTAGAGCACCTCTTAACTGATCCTACCGTTGACCAAGCAGTGGTGTTTGCCAGCACCCAAGTGGAAAGCGAAAAGATTGCGGATACCTTGCGTGCCAATGGTTACGAAGCAACGGCACTGCACGGCGCAATGCCCCAAGCGGTACGCATGCGTCGCCTCGAATCGCTACGTAAAGGCCACACCAAGATTTTGGTTGCCACTGACGTTGCCGCGCGTGGCATTGATGTGCCCCGCATCAGTCACGTGATTAACTTTGGTTTACCAATGAAGCCAGAGGACTATACCCACCGCATCGGTCGTACAGGTCGTGCTGGTCGTAACGGTATTGCTATTACCTTAGTGGAGCATCGCGATCGTGCCAAGATTCGGAACATCGAACGCTTTACCCAGCAAGACATCGTTGCCTCCGTGATTCCGGGTTTGGAGCCACAAGCCAAGCCCAGCTTTAATGGTGGTGCACGTCCTGGTAGCCGCTCAGGTGGTCGTCCTGGCGCGCGTTCCGACTCGCGTCCTGGTAACCGTTCAGGTGGTCGTTTTGAGTCCCGTTCGGGTGGCAGTCATTTTGAGCAACGCAGTGGTGGCGATTCCCGTCCAGCGCCGCGCTTTGATTCCAAACCATCTGGTAGCTATTCTGGTGATTCACGTCCTACCGGTCGCTTTGATTCCAAACCATCTGGTTTCTCAGGCGACTCCCGTCCTGCCAATCGTTTTGATTCCAAGCCGGCTGGAGCACGTTCAGGCGATTCACGTCCTACCGGTCGCTTTGATTCCAAACCAGCAGGTGCTCGCTCGGGCGATTCACGCCCAACCGGTCCCCGCTTTGGTAAGCCAAAAGCAGCGGGAAGCCAACGGAGATCCTTCGGCGGCAATTAAGTATGCAGCACCGAAATCGCCTCCGTTCTGTTTGGAATCGAGTCGGTTCCGGTGCGATTCACCTTGCGCCACGGCAGTTGCAAACGTGGCTAAGCGATACCGGTTCCTTAACGCGCAAACTCGAAGCGGCGTTTGAAAGTCGCATCGAGGTGCTGGTGTTAGCCGACCGTCTTCAAACCATCCATAGCGACGAAAGTCGCTTTTTTCATGGTCGAATCAAACGCTGCCGTGTACGCGAAGTCCTCTTACTGATTGACGGGCAGTCCATCGTCATTGCACGCAGCATTATCCCCACGTCCACGGCAAGCGGTAGTAATCACGCCATTCTGAAATTAGGCACAAAGCCGCTCGGCGCGGTTTTGTTTCAGGGTCGCAATCGCAATCGACTCAAAGTCCATCGCGAGATTACGCAGTTGGATCGTCGCCATCCCTTATGGAAATACTGTCAGCGTCGTTATCCTGAAATGCCAAGCGGCTCATGGGCCAGAAGAACCCTTTATCACCTCAAGGGGCATCCCTTATTGGTTAACGAGGTTTTTTTAACGCTGCCTCCAACCAAGTAACCGTAGCCTGAACTAAAGCAGCATCACCGGAGTGGCACTCCTTTACAGCCCCAAATCCAATCTCGTTGGCACTGCGGGCTATGTTGTGATGTGGGCACAGTGCGCGTGCATTGGCTAGATAATCTTGGCGACCCTGCTGTTTTAAAACAGCACCCAAATGCCGAACTGCTTCAGATGAGGTGAGAATCCACAGGGCATCATCCGTATTGGCATTGAGTACTTTCTCCCACTGCGGACTAGACTCGCTTAGCGGTATGCGCGAGTACACCGCAATTGCCTCAACCTGCGCTCCAGCCGCTTGCAGTTGATCTGCTAGCCACTCGCGGCCACCATCGCCACGAAACAAGACTACCTTTAGGCCGGCCCAATTCGGAAAGCGGTCTTTAATTACGCTCCACAGCCCTTCCGAATCCGATTCAGCTAGATTGTGTGGCATCCATATTGGCGTCGGACTACCGGGCTCAATGCCAACGCCATGACGGTGTAAAGCATCGCGGCTACTTTGCCCCACTACACCAATTGGAATTACTTTAGTAGCGATAGACTGCCAAGCATCCCCCAATAAGCGCATTGCACATTCGATGGCGTTAGGACTTACAAACACAGCAAGGTCTGCAGTTTGCAATGCGCTCTGAATGGCCGTGGGTAAATTGGAATCGGACTTTGGTGCAATCGTCAAAAGGGGCAATGGCACGATCGACTGAGGCTGCTGCGCTATCGGTAGTTCAGCGATTGCGTTTTGCAAGGCCTCGATTAACCCTATCGCTTGACCACTTGGCCGAGTGACAACAAGGGTAATGCTGGCTTTCATAAGGCTTACGGCAATAGCGCGCTGGCGCCTTGCGAAAGCAAATCCTGCGCAACAGCCAAGCCCAAGGCCTCTGCGTCAGCAACCGTCTTGATCTCGGCAGCAGCACTGGCCAAGCAGATTTGCGTACCATCCACACTGGCCACAAACGAGCGAATACCCAATTGAGTACCGTTCCATTGGCCGTGGGCTGCTAGTGGAACTTCACACGAACCGCCCAACTGCCTCGACACCATGCGCTCGGCCGAAACGGCAAGCAAAGTAGGCAGATCGTTGAGTGGCGCGAGCCAGGCATGCATATCCGCCCGATCACTGAGGGTTTCAATACCGAGGGCGCCCTGACCTGCTGCCGGAGTGTAGGGGTCAAGCGGTAAGAAGGCCTTAATACGACTCGCCAGTCCCAGGCGCTTTAAGCCAGCGGCAGCCAAGATAATCGCTTGGTATTCACCACGGTCCAATTTGCCCATGCGGGTGTCTAAGTTGCCACGCAAGGCCTGAATCTGTAGGTGCGGAAAATATTTGCGTAGGATTGATTCTCGGCGCAGGCTCGATGTGCCGACAATGGCGCCCTGTGGCAGATCATCCAGTGAAGCGTAATCATTGGAAACAAAGGCATCGCGCGCGTCTTCTCGGCTCATGACGCAGGTTAAGGCAAAGCCATCCGGCATGATCATGGGCATGTCTTTGAGGGAGTGGACTGCTAAGTCGGCACGGCCATCGGCTAAAGCAGCCTCCAATTCCTTCACAAAAAGGCCCTTACCACCTACCTTGGATAGCGCACGGTCCAAAATTTGATCGCCGCGGGTGGTCATTCCTAAAATCTCGACCTGGCAGTCGGGATACAGGGCTTTTAAGCAATCGCGCAGGTGCTCAGCCTGCCACATCGCCAGGCGGCTTTCTCGGGAAGCAATCACTAAACGCGCTGGGGGGAGGGATAAAGGGGGAGAATTCGGTTGTTGGGACATAACATTTAAAATAGAGATGACTGACACCAATATACTGCCTTTATGAGCTCCTCTAAAAATTCCCTCGCCAATAAGGCCCAAGCGTGGTCGGCGCGCTTTACCGAGCCAGTCGATGAACTGGTCCAGCGCTATACCGCCTCGATTGGGTTCGACCACCGCTTTGCCTTGGTCGATATCGAGGGCTCTTTGGCCCACGCCGAAATGCTCGCCAGGCAAAAAATCATTAGCGCTGCGGATTTAGCGGACATTCAAAAAGGAATGGCCCAAATCAAAGGGGAAATCGAAGCTGGGCAGTTTGAGTGGCAATTGGCCCTAGAGGATGTTCACCTCAACATCGAGGCACGCCTAACTGCCTTGATTGGCGATGCCGGTAAACGCCTGCATACCGGCCGCTCACGCAATGACCAAGTCGCGACCGATTTGCGTTTATGGCTACGCAGCAACATTGACGAGATTCAAGGCTCCTTAACGGCATTACGCTCCGCCTTACTGAATCTGGCAGAGACCCATGCAGCCACCATCATGCCGGGCCACACCCATTTACAGGTGGCTCAACCAATTACCTTTGGCCATCACCTCATGGCCTATTTTGAAATGTTTAGCCGCGATGCCAGCCGCCTCGCTGATTGCCGCAAGCGCATGAATCGCCTGCCATTGGGCGCTGCTGCCTTAGCTGGAACCAGCTACCCGATTGACCGCGAGTGGGTGGCGCAGAAGCTGGGCTTTGATGGCATCTGCACTAATTCCTTGGACGCCGTATCGGATCGGGATTTTGCGATTGAGTTTTGTGCCTTTTCGGCGACGCTGATGATGCACGTCTCGCGCCTATCGGAAGAGCTCATCTTATGGCTCAGTCCACGTTTTGGTTTTATTGATTTGCCTGACCGGTTTTGTACGGGCAGCTCCATCATGCCGCAAAAGAAAAATCCTGACGTGCCCGAACTGGCCCGCGGTAAAACCGGGCGCGTGTATGGTGATTTGATTGCCCTGCTTACCCTCATGAAAAGCCAGCCTTTGGCTTACAACAAAGATAATCAAGAGGACAAAGAACCCTTGTTTGATGCGGTCGATACCGTTCAAGATACCTTGCGTATTTTTGCCGACATGATTCCGCACATCGAAGTTCAGAAGGCAGTCATGCAAGCGGCAGCAGAAGAAGGCTTTGCTACCGCCACTGACTTGGCCGACTATTTAGTTAAAAAGGGCTTAGCCTTTCGGGACGCACATGAGGCGGTAGCCCATGCAGTCAAAGCCTGCGTGGGCCGGAAATGCACTCTAACGGACCTGAGCTTATCGGAGCTCCGCTTTGCCTGCGGTCTGGATGCTAGGCCTGATCTGATCAGCGAGGATGTCTTCCCCTTACTGACTGTGACTGGATCAGTACAGTCTCGCCAGCATCCCGGCGGCACAGCACCACAGCAAGTCTTGGCGGCTGTTCAGCGGGGCCGCGCCGAACTCAAACTCTAGTTACCCCTTTTTTCAGGAACGGTGATGGCTTTCTGGCAGCGCATCTCCTCTAGTATCGACAGCATCAATGCGTGGTTTGGGAAGGCTGCGAGTATCTTCATTTTGCTGTCCTGTGTGATTTCAGCAGGCAATGCGATCATGCGCTACGGCTTTGATCTCAGCGATAACTGGCCTTTGGAATTGCAATGGTATTTATTTGCTGCGGCCGTGATGCTCGGCGCCTCTTATACCCTCAAGCGCAATGAGCATGTCCGAGTAGATCTGATTTACGCTCGTCTCTCGGAGCGAGGCCGCATCTGGGTGGATCTATTTGGTCTGAGCTTCTTTTTAATGCCAGCCTGCATCTTATTCGCCTGGCTATCCTGGACCTCCCTGTTCTACCCTTCATTCTTATCCCTTGAACATTCGATTAATTCGGGTGGGCTCTTGCGCTACCCGATTAAGTTTGTCGTACCGATGGGATTTTTCATGCTGTGCTTGCAAGGTCTTTCTGAAATCATCAAGCGCATTGCATTACTGCAAGCCAATACACCTGATAGCCCTACCATTGCCGCTTACGAGAAGCCCAAACAATGATTGCCATGGAGTGGATGCCGCCCTTGATGTTTGCTGGCCTGATTGTTTTTATGTTGGTTGGCTTTCCAGTGGCATTTTCCTTGATGGCTGCCGGACTTTTCTTTGGCGCCATTGCGATCAGCCAAGGCTTTTTTGATCTCGTCTTTTTACAGGCCATACCGCAGCGTATTTTTGGCGGCGTTTTAGCAAATGATTTATTGCTAGCCATTCCTTTCTTCACCTTTATGGGCGCCATTCTGGAGCGCTGTGGCCTTGCAGAAGAAATGCTCGAATCCATGAGTCAACTCTTTGGACGCATACGCGGCGGGCTGGGGTATTCGGTCATCATTGTGGGCTTTGTGCTGGGTGCTATTACGGGAACGGTTGCGGCGCAAGTCATTGCGATGGCCATGATTTCCTTGCCGATCATGATCCGCTATGGCTACAACATGCGCTACGCTACTGGCGTATTGGCGGCTTCTGGCACGATTACCCAATTGGTGCCGCCCTCCCTCGTATTAATTGTGCTCGCCGATCAACTTAAAACACAAACTGGCAGCGCGGATGTGGGCAGTATGTACTTGGGCGCTTGGGGGCCATCTTTGATCCAGATTGGTCTTTTTGCTCTCTATACCTTTGTACTCACCCGCCTCAAACCAGACTGGCTACCAGCAGCACCACTCGGTGATGTGCAAACCGATGGCTGGCTGCTGTGGAAAAAATGTTTATTGGGCATCATTCCATCTGCGGTTTTAATCTTTTTAGTCTTGGGCACTATCTTGCTTGGCATTGCCACACCTACAGAATCAGGTGCCATGGGCGCTATGGGGGCTCTGTTACTAGCTTGGCTGCGGCGCGCCAAGATTGCTAATCTCAAAAAACAAATTACCGAGTCCTATCAAAACACCATGCGCCTCACCTCCATGGTGATCTTTATCTTGATCGGCTCCACCTGCTTCTCGGTAGTCTTTCAGGGAGTGGATGGCGGCGTATGGGTAGAGCATCTCTTTGCCGATATTCCCGGCGGCTGGATTGGCTTCTTGATTGTGGTGAATATCCTCGTCTTTTTCTTGGCCTTCTTTTTGGATTTCTTTGAGATTGCCTTCATCATCGTCCCTTTACTCGCGCCCGTTGCTGAAAAAATGCTCGCGCCGGTTTTGCTCGAGGCCATGGGCGGCAATCTGCAGGCTGCTGGCAATGCAGCCCTGGTGTGGTTTGGCGTCATGCTCTGCGTCAATATGCAAACCTCCTTCATGCACCCGCCCTTTGGCTTTGCCCTGTTTTATCTTCGTGGGGTTGCGCCCAAAGAGGTCAAGAGCAGTGACATCTACTGGGGCGCTCTGCCCTGGGTTGGCTTGCAACTCATCATGGTTGGTTTGGTCATTGCCTTTCCAGCGCTGGTCACCGCGTTTCTAGATAAGCCTCCACCGGTTGCGATGAGTCAAGAGTTTGACTTTACAGGCGGGCAAAGTGCCGAGGGAGATCAGGTCTCGCCCAAAGCAGATGAGGATGCGCCAGTCCGCTTTGAGCTTGAAAAACCCAGCCGATAATCTTATTTTTCTGAGCGCACGCAATCGACGTAGTATTCGCTGCGGCCATCCACCTCGGTCTTTACCAGGCCATGGATATCGGTCTCAAAGCCAGGAAACTGCGCATTAAAGTCGCGAGCAAAGTACAGATAGTCGACGATGCGTTTATTAAAACGCTCGCCTGGAATCAGCAAAGGAATGCCGGGTGGATACGGCGTCACCAGCATCGCGGTAACGCGCCCTTCGAGTTGATCCAATGGGACGCGATCGACTTTTTTGTGCGCCATCTGCGCCCATGCATCCGAGGGCATCATTGCCGGCACCATGTCGGAGGTGTACATCTCGGTCGTCATGCGTGCAACATCGCGGCCTTTGTAGAAAGCATGAATTTGCTGGCAAATATCATTCAAGCCAACCCGCTCATAGCGTGGGTGCTTGGCCACAAACTCCGGCAACACTTTCCAGAGGGGTGCGTTTTTATCAAAGTGATCTTTAAATTGCTGCAACTCAGTAACTAAGGTATTCCAGCGACCCTTGGTAATACCAATGGTGAACATAATGAAGAAGGAATACAGTCCGCATTTTTCAACAATAATGCCGTGCTCAGCCAAATACTTGGTGACGATACTGGCAGGTATTCCAGTTGCGCCAAAGTTGCCTTCAATATCAAGACCCGGAGTCACAATGGTGGCCTTGATCGGGTCGAGCATATTGAAATCGCTTGCAAGCTTGCCAAAATCATGCCAGCTGGCGTTAGGCTCTAAAACCCAGTCACTGCGCTCACCAATGCCCTCTTCGGCCAAATGATCGGGTCCCCAGACCTTAAACCACCAGTCAGAACCAAATTGCTCATCCACCTCGCGCATAGCCCTGCGGAAATCCATCGCCTCGGCAATCGACTCTTCCACTAAGGTAGTTCCGCCCGGAGCCTCCATCATGGCAGCCGACACATCGCATGACGCAATGATGGCGTACTGCGGGCTGGTGGAGGTGTGCATCAAATACGCTTCATTAAAGCAATCGCGATCGAGCTTATGCTCATCCGCATCTTGCACCAAGACTTGCGATGCTTGCGATAAGCCAGCCAACAGTTTGTGGGTGGATTGGGTAGCAAACATCAAGCTTTTCTTCGTGCGCTTGCGGTCGGCACCGATGGCATGCATGTCCTTATAAAACGGATGGAAGGCCGCGTGCGGCAACCATGCTTCATCGAAATGCAAGGAATCCACCCTACCGTCCAGCATGTCTTTAATCATTTCGACGTTGTAAATGATGCCGTCGTAGGTACTTTGCGTGAGGGTCATCACGCGGGGTATTGCGTTCTTATCTTTGATAAAGGGATTGGCATCGATTTTCTTTTTGATGCTGGCCCACTCAAATTCCTCTTTTGGAATCGGGCCAATAATGCCAAGATGGTTACGCGTTGGCATCAGGAAAATTGGAATAGCGCCCATCATCGTGATCGAATGAATTACCGATTTATGGCAATTGCGATCAACGATGACAATGTCACCTGGGGCAACCGTCGAGTGCCAAACAATCTTATTGGACGTGGACGTGCCATTGGTCACAAAAAACAAGTGATCGGCATTGAAAATGCGCGCCGCATTACGCTCGCTGGCTAGTACTGGGCCGGTGTGGTCGAGTAACTGGCCTAATTCTTCAACGGCATTACAGACGTCGGCGCGCAGCATATTCTCACCAAAGAATTGATGGAACATTCGGCCCACCGGGCTTTTGAGGAAAGCAACGCCGCCCGAGTGACCTGGGCAATGCCAGGAATACGAGCCCTCAGAGGCGTAATGCGTCAGGGCACGGAAGAAGGGAGGCGCCAACGAGTCGAGGTAGACCTTTGCCTCACGGATGATGTGGCGCGCTACAAACTCTGGCGTATCTTCATTCATATGAATGAAGCCATGTAACTCGCGCAAAATATCATTGGGCATGTGGCGTGAGGTACGCGTCTCGCCATACAAGAAAATCGGAATGTCTTCATTGCGCTTACGCACTTCAGCAACAAAGGCGCGCAGGTTATTTAACGCGGGTAAATCGTTGTCTTCGGTATCGCTGATGAATTCTTCATCGTCGATCGATAAAACAAAACAGGAGGCGCGCGAGGCTTGCTGTGCGAACGACGTTAAGTCCCCGTAGCTGGTTAGGCCAATCACCTCGATGCCCTCGCCTTCGATGGCTAAAGCCAGATCACGGATACCTGAACCTGAAATATTTTCAGAGCGAAAATCCTCATCAATAATGATGATTGGGAAACGAAATTTCATGTGTGCCTTTGGAAAATTGCGAAATGCAATTAGGTCTTGGGTAGCGTAACGCCCTGCTGCCCTTGGTACTTGCCGCCGCGGTCCTTGTACGAGGTGCCGCAAACTTCATCGCTTTCAAAAAAGAGAACTTGAGCACAGCCCTCGCCTGCATAGATTTTGGCTGGCAATGGCGTTGTGTTTGAAAACTCGAGAGTGACATAGCCCTCCCACTCAGGCTCAAATGGCGTGACATTCACAATAATGCCGCAGCGCGCATAGGTGCTCTTACCAACGCAGATCGTCAAAACACTGCGTGGGATTTTGAAGTATTCGACCGTACGTGCTAAGGCGAAGGAGTTGGGCGGAATAATGCACACATCCCCCTGAAAATCCACAAAGGATTTTTCATCGAAATGCTTCGGGTCCACAATCGTGCTGTTAATGTTCGTGAAGATCTTGAATTCGTTCGCACAGCGAATGTCATAACCGTAGCTCGAGGTACCGTAGCTCACGATTTTTTGTCCAGTGGCGTCTTGGCGGATTTGGCCGGGCTCAAACGGGCTGATCATGCCCTGTTCAGCCATACGGCGGATCCAGTGGTCGGATTTAATAGTCATGGCGGAATTGTAAAACCAACCTGGCCTGCAAGACCATCTATTTACTGCTGAGGCGGACTAAAAACAACCCGTTCGGGGGCGTTGTAAATCTCAAAATGGGTTCCCGAGCAACGCGACAGAAGCGTCAGGCGGGTCTTTCGAGCAAGCTCGAGGCCCATCTGGGTTACACCGGAACGCGTGAGTAAAAAGGGGATGCCCATCTGCGCACCTTTGATGACCATCTCTGAGGTTAAGCGCCCGGTCGTAAAAAACACCAAATCTCGACCCGCCTTATCGGCCAGCCACATCAGCCCTGAAATCGAGTCGACGGCATTGTGGCGGCCCACGTCCTCAATAAAGTGGAGTAATTCAACCTGATCCTCGCCCTTGCGCTCAAATACAGCGCAGGCGTGTACCGAGCCTGATTTTTTGTAAATGGTGTCGTGTTGGCGTATTTGGTCGATGAGGTCAATAATGGCTGCTTGATTGAGGGCGGGGCCTTCCGCCAAGCGAATTTGCTCCATTTCTTCGATGAGGCCACCAAACATCGTGCCCTGGCCACAACCGGTAGTCACAATGCGCTTGCTGGTCATTTGATCAATATCGACAGTGCTACGCCGAGTTTTGACTGCAGCCGAATCCGTTTCCCAGTCGACCTGAATGCTTTCGATGTCGTCTGGCGATTCGACTAAGCGCTGATTACGCAGATAACCTAAAACCAGAGCCTCTGGGGCACTGCCCAGGGTCATGAGGGTGACGAGCTCACGCTTATCCAAATAGATCGTCAGCGAGCGCTCTCCTGGCACGTGAACCGTTTTGTGGCGGCCAGCCTCATCAATGATCTGGACCTCATGGATAAGGGGTACAGAAGCATTGGACATCGCAATTCGGGGATTTACTGCCATTCAGGTGTTCCTTGATTCATTTGGACTATTTTAAATGCGAGCCTTACTTTAACCGCAGTCTAAAATCCATGCTCTAGCAGCATAATTCAACCTAAAAGACCAATTTTGCCTTTTTATCAAAACCGTACCCCTCCTACAGCATGAGTCGTTCACCACGCCGCCTTTTAATTACCTCTGCCCTGCCCTATGCCAATGGGCAGATTCACATTGGCCATTTAGTGGAATACATTCAAACCGATATTTGGGTTCGCTTCCAGCGGATGCAGGGGCATGAGGTGCATTACATGGGGGCAGACGATACCCATGGCACGCCCATCATGCTGCGTGCCGAAAAAGAGGGTCTAAGCCCCAAAGAACTCATTGCCCGGGTTTGGCAAGAGCATAAGCGCGACTTTGATGCATTTTTAATCTCCTTTGATCACTACTACACCACCGATAGCCCTGAAAATGAAAAGCTAGCGGGGGATATTTACTGCAAGCTGCGCGACGCCGGTCTGATTGAAAAGCGCGCCATCGAGCAGGCTTATGATCCCGTAAAAGAAATGTTCCTGCCGGATCGCTTTATTAAAGGCAAGTGCCCTAAATGCAAAGCGCCCGATCAGTATGGTGACTCCTGCGAAAAGTGCGGAGCCACTTATGTACCAACCGATCTAATCGATCCCTACTCGGTTGTCAGCGGCGCGACGCCGATTCGCAAGGTATCCGATCATTATTTCTTTAAATTGTCGGATCCGCGCTGTGAGACCTTCTTGCGCGACTGGACTCAGGTTCGCACACCGCTGCAACCCGAAGCGCGCAACAAAATGAAAGAGTGGGTTGGGCAAGCTGGCGAAAGTAAATTGGGTGATTGGGATATCTCGCGCGATGCCCCCTACTTTGGCTTTGAGATCCCTGATGCACCCGGCAAGTATTTTTATGTTTGGCTCGATGCGCCGATTGGCTATTACGCCAGCTTCTTAAAGTACTGCACCGATCAAGGTCTGAATTTTGATGAGTGGGTAAAGCCAGAGAGCACCACCGAGCAGTATCACTTCATCGGCAAAGACATTTTGTATTTCCACACTTTGTTTTGGCCTGCTACCTTGCATTTTGCTGGCTACCGCACCCCTACTAATGTATTCGCGCACGGCTTTCTGACGGTCGATGGCGAAAAGATGAGTAAATCACGCGGCACCCTGATCTCCGCTAATAGCGTGATGGAGTCAGGCTTTAATCCTGAGTGGTTCCGCTACTATTTTGCGACCAAGCTCAACGACAGCATGGAGGACCTTGACCTCAATCTGAGCGACTTCGTTGCGCGAGTCAACAGCGACTTGATTGGCAAGTACATCAATATTGCAAGCCGTAGTGCTGGCTTTTTAGTCAAGCGCTTTGGCGGGGTAGTGGCGGATGATGCTATGCAAAATCCCTTGCTGATTTCGATTCGAGCAGCCAATACCAAAATAGCTGAACTGTATGAAGGACGCGAGTTTGCAAAAGCCGTTCGCACCATCATGGAGTTGGCAGATCAAGTCAACGCCTTTGTTGATGAACATAAACCATGG
>CAMDKY010000002.1 GCA_945901245.1 Polynucleobacter meluiroseus
ATTTGGCGAGCTTGCCAACAGAGGTGGTTTTACCTGCGCCCTGTAAGCCAGCCATCAAAATCACGGCAGGGGGTTGGGTAGCGAGGTTGAGTTCGTTGCTTTGACTGCTATCGCCGGCCATGACGCTGGTTAATTCGCGCTGCACCACGCCAACCAGGGCTTGTCCTGGACTTAAGCTGCCAACCACTTCCTCGCCAAGGGCTTTGAATTTAACTTGTTCGAGTAGGGATTTCACTACGGGAAGCGCTACGTCGGCTTCCAGCAAGGCCAAGCGGATCTCGCGCAGCATATCTGCTGTATTGCTTTCAGTGAGGCGGGCTTCGCCCCGCATCGTTTTAACAACGCGAGAAAGGCGGTCTGTGAGGTTCTCTAGCATTTATCGATTAGACTTTCCAAATGGCAATTTTAGGTTACTCTAGTTTCGGATGGCTTCCATCAGCACTTTATCTGCTGTTGCTGATCGCATTGAGCGTGCGGCCGCGCAATCGACTAGAGACAAAACCCTTTACTTTTTTAGTGCAAGCCCTGATCTTCCTTATTTTAATAGTGCACGGTAGGGTATTGCATGATTCCATCTTTACGCCTGAAGGCTTTGTCTTTGGCTTTGCCCAAAACCTCTCCTTAATCGCCTGGGTTGGGTTGGCGTTTTACTGGTTTCAGAGCTGGATGCTGCCGATTTCCAGTATGCGCCTGATGGCCATTGCCCTGGCAATGGTGTGCGCAATCCTGCCCGATATTTTCCCTGGCACCCTGCTCTCGGCTAGAACGGTATCGGATGCCTGGTTTAAAGGACACTTTATTGTGGCGACCAGTGCCGTTGGCTTATTAAGCCTGGCAGTCATGCACGCTATTTTGATGAGCATTCAGGACCGGGCGCTGCGTCGCCAATTTACCTATTCTCCAGAGAGTCGTATTGGCCACTGGTTAGAGGCCTTGCCACCCTTAATGGCTATGGAGACTTTACTCTTTAGCTTTATTTACGTCGGCTTTGCATTGCTGAGCTTGACAGTATTCTCCGGGCTCTTCTTTTCGCAGGCTTTATTCGGCCGGCCGCTAGTGTTTGATCACAAAACCATCTTTGCTTTGATCTCTTGGTTCTTATTTGCAGGTCTGATTGTGGCCCGTTGGCGCGTGGGCTTGCGGGGCTTGGTAGCAATTCGTTGGGTCTTGGGTGCTTACGTTGCGCTGATTTTGGCTTATGTAGGTAGCCGTTTTGTGCTTGAAGTCATTTTGCAGCGAACCTGATTGTGCTGAAATGGATTTTGCTGCTGGTCGGCGTGGGCTTGATTTACTTTTGGATTAAAAACAAGGGCCGCACTGCTCAAGTAGAAAAAGTGAAAGAAAAGGCGAAGGCAGCGGCACCAGCAATAGCAGAGCCAGAAGAAATCAAGCCTTGCCGTCATTGCGGCGTCCATTTGCCCAGCTCCGAAGGGGTAATGTATGAAGACCGCTTTTACTGCTCTAGCGCTCACCGGGATGCCATTGATTCCAAGGGCTGGCTGGGATCAGCGCTATGGCGAGCCTCCCCCAATTTTGATGCACGACCCAAGGAAGTCGCAACGGATTTGGTGGTTTTGCACCACATTAGTTTGCCGCCAGGCCAATTTAGAACGCAGAACAGCACCCAATACATCGTTGATTTTTTTCAGAACCAACTCGATCCGCAGGCACACCCCTACTTTGCCGATATTACGCAGCGACGCGTCTCAAGCCACTTTCTGATCGCCCGCTCAGGACGCGTCATTCAATTTGTTTCTACTCAGAATCGGGCTTGGCATGCAGGCGAATCGCAGTTTGAGGACCGCGCACGTTGCAATGACTTTTCGATTGGCATTGAGCTCGAAGGCGACGGCGATACCGTTTTTGAAGAAGCGCAGTACCAGGCTTTGCAGCAGCTCATTACCCAATTGCAATCCCAGAACCCGGATTTCCGTTTTGTTGGCCACAGTGACATTGCGCCAGAACGAAAAACCGATCCCGGCATTCAGTTTGACTGGGTACGGTTTCAAAAAGACAACAGATTGCCCCTCGAGCAATTACCTTTTGGATTGGCACCACGCTAGCTCATTAAGGCTACTTTAAGTGTATGTGAGTATTCGCTTACATTAGATGCCAATATCTAAAACACCCTTTAAATTTGCAGCAAAATTAACCCTCATATTGCCTTGAAAAGTAAGGGCAAATCCTAGGTATTTTTTGTAGTAAAAAGCATACGCAACTTGCAATAATTCCCTATACTTAGTATCTTAGAGTAGAAAAAACACTAGATGTAGTGTTTTTTGGCCCAAATACACAATCACAAAATAAGCTTAAATCCTTGTTTTGAAACGACATTTCTTACACGAACTTGAGTAAACGCAGGAGTGCTATGACATACACCAATCAAACAACGGCAGAGACGCAATTAGGTCAACAATCCAGTGGCAATGCCACTGCCAATATGACCCAAAGTCCCTCTGCTGGATTTGTGGCGGGCGGTGTTGGCGGCTCGCAGGCAACCCAATTATCGGATTACAAAATCATCCGCCGCAATGGATCGGTGGTGGCATTTGAGCCATCTAAAATTGCGATTGCAGTGACAAAAGCCTTCTTGGCAGTCAATGGCGGACAGGGCGCGGCATCGGCGCGCGTGCGCGAGCAAGTAGAGCAATTAACCCATGCCGTAGTCCGTGCTTTGCTCCGCAGTCGTCCCAATGGCGGCACCTTTCATATTGAAGACATTCAAGATCAGGTTGAATTGGCTTTAATGCGTGGCGGCGAGCACAACGTGGCACGCGCCTATGTCTTGTACCGTGAAAAGCGCAATCAGGAGCGCGCAAGCTTAAGGGCCGCAACTCCAGAGACGCACACCACTACACACCATGCGGAGTCCGGAATTACGGTCATGGACAATGGTGTTAGTAAACCCCTCGATATGGCCGCACTACGTACCGTCATTCAGGCGGCATGCGAAGGTTTAGGCAATGCCATTGATGCGACCCCCATCATTACCGAAACCATCAAGAATTTATACGATGGCGTTCCGATGGCCCAGGTGTATGACTCTGCTATTTTGGCTTCCCGTACTTTGATAGAAAAAGACCCGGCGTATAGCCAGGTAACAGCGCGTATCTTGATGCACGTGATTCGTAAAGAGATCTTGGGTCACGAGGTATTGCAGGGCAATATGCAAGCGGAATACAGCACCTACTTTGCTAAATACATTAATGAAGGTATCGGTGCTGAATTGCTGGATCCCCGCATGCGTGAATTTGATTTGGTACGCCTTGCTGCTGCCCTGAATGCGGATCGTGACTTGCAGTTCAATTACCTCGGCCTGCAAACTTTGTATGACCGCTATTTCTTGCACATCGAAGACCGCCGCATTGAAATGCCCCAGGCTTTCTTTATGCGGGTAGCGATGGGCCTGTCGCTCAACGAGCTTGACCGTGAAGCCCGTGCCATTGAGTTCTATGAAGTGCTCTCGACATTTGATTTCATGTCCAGCACACCAACCCTCTTTAATTCAGCTACAACCCGTCCACAGCTCTCGAGTTGCTACTTGACTACCGTGGCGGATGATCTTGATGGCATTTATGAAGCCTTGAAAGAGAATGCCTTGCTTTCGAAGTTCGCCGGCGGCCTTGGCAATGACTGGACCAATGTGCGTGCCCTTGGCAGCCACATCAAAGGTACCAATGGCAAATCACAGGGTGTAGTGCCATTCTTAAAAGTAGTGAACGATACTGCCGTTGCTGTAAACCAAGGCGGGAAGCGCAAGGGCGCAGTTTGCGCCTATTTAGAAACATGGCACTTGGATATCGAAGAATTCTTGGAGCTGCGCAAGAATACCGGCGATGATCGCCGCCGTACGCATGACATGAATACCTCCAACTGGATCCCAGACCTGTTCATGAAACGCGTAATGGAAAACGGTGACTGGACCTTGTTTTCGCCATCCAATACGCCTGACTTGCACGACAAGTTCGGTAAGGCGTTTGAAGAAGCCTATGTTGCTTATGAAAAGCAGGCTGAAAGCGGTGCCTTAAAACCATCTCGCACCATCCCTGCGCAACAGTTGTGGCGCAAGATGTTGGGCATGTTATTTGAAACCGGTCATCCCTGGATCACATTTAAAGATCCATGTAATATTCGCAGCCCACAGCAGCACGTTGGCGTAGTGCACTCGTCTAACCTGTGTACAGAGATCACCCTCAATACCAATGATGATGAAATTGCGGTCTGTAATTTAGGTTCCGTGAACTTAACTGCCCACATGACAACCGACGCAAATGGCCGTTTGGTGCTGGATCACGAGAAATTGCAAAAAACCATCCGCACCGCAATGCGTATGCTCGATAACGTGATTGATATCAATTATTACGCCGTTGCGAAGGCGCGTAACTCCAACCTCAAGCACCGCCCAGTCGGTCTTGGCATCATGGGCTTCCAGGATTGCCTGCACATGCAACGCATTCCTTACGCAAGCGATGAGGCTGTGAAGTTTGCGGATGCATCCATGGAAGCAGTTTGTTACTACGCCTACCAGGCATCCAATGCCCTCGCAGAAGAGCGTGGCACCTACAGCAGCTACAAGGGATCTCTGTGGGATCGTGGCATTCTCCCCCAAGACTCGGTGCGTTTGCTGGCCGAAGAGCGCGGTGGTTATTTGGAAGTGGATATGTCCTCTACCCTGAATTGGGATAGTTTACGGGCGCGGATTAAGCAGTTTGGTATGCGCAATTCCAATTGCGTAGCCATCGCACCAACAGCGACGATTTCCAATATTATTGGTGTATCGGCATGCATCGAGCCTACCTTCCAGAACCTCTTCGTGAAATCCAATTTATCGGGTGAGTTCACGGTAGTAAACGAGTATCTGGTACGTGACCTCAAAGACCGCGGTCTTTGGGATGAAGTCATGATTGCTGATCTGAAGTACTTTGACGGTACCTTGTCGAAGATTGACCGTGTGCCACAGGATTTGCGGGATATTTATGCGACCGCCTTTGAGGTCGAGCCAACTTGGTTGGTAGAGGCAGCATCACGCCGCCAAAAGTGGATTGATCAAGCGCAATCCTTGAATATTTACATGGGCGGCGCTTCAGGCAAGAAGCTGGATGACACCTACAAATTAGCTTGGTTGCGTGGACTAAAAACCACCTACTACCTCCGTACGATGGCTGCAACCCACGTGGAGAAGTCTACTGTAGCAAGTGGGCAACTTAATTCAGTCTCTAGCGGCGGCGGTGTAAATGGCACCGATGCAGCAGCGGCAACGGCTATTGCAGCGGATGGCCCTGCTTGTACGATGCGTCCAGGCGATGCTGGATTTGATGAATGCGAAGCATGCCAGTAAGCCATTTGCTTACGGGTAGTGAAATAAAGAAAATTTGGAGAATACTATGTTGAATTGGGAAGAAGAAGTAGCGCCAGCACTGGCTAAAGTTGCTTTGGCACCTCAACCTGCGGTCGAGCCGCAGCAGCGTCCACAACCAGATCAGGTGGCGATTGCACCTCAACCCGCTGCCCCTATGCCAGTAGCCGCCGCTAATCTATCAGGCGGCGCAGCCTTGCGTGTCAATGCTGCTGATAAGCGCGTGATTAATGCGAAGACGGACGTAAATCAGTTGGTCCCATTTAAATACAAGTGGGCCTGGGAAAAGTATTTGGCCGGCTGTGCAAACCACTGGATGCCCCAAGAGATCAACATGAACCGCGATATCGCCCTGTGGAAAGATCCCAACGGCTTAACGGAAGACGAGCGTCGTATCATTAAGCGCAATTTGGGTTTCTTCACCACTGCCGATTCCTTGGCCGCAAACAATATTGTTTTGGGCACTTATCGTCACATTACTGCTCCAGAATGCCGCCAATATCTATTGCGTCAGGCTTTTGAGGAGGCAATTCATACCCACGCCTACCAATATATTGTGGAATCCTTAGGTTTAGACCAGTCTGAAATCTTTAATGCGTACAACGAGATTGAGTCCATCCGCGCTAAAGACCAGTTTTTAATTCCGTACATTGACGTGCTCACGGATCCCAACTTCAAGACGGGCACATTAGAAAACGATCAAAAGTTACTGCGTTCGCTGATTGTTTTTGCCTGCGTAATGGAAGGTTTATTCTTTTATGTTGGTTTTACGCAAATCCTTGCAATGGGTCGCCAAAACAAAATGACGGGCGCTGCTGAACAGTATCAATACATCTTGCGTGACGAGTCAATGCACTGCAATTTTGGTATCGATTTGATTAATCAAATCAAGCTGGAGAACCCGCAGTTATGGACTTCCGCGTTCAAAGAAGAGATCCGCGGCATCTTCGAACAAGCAGTCGAATTAGAGTACCGTTATGCCGAAGATACGATGCCTCGTGGAGTACTTGGATTGAACGCACCGATGTTCAAAGGCTACCTCCGATACATCTGTAATCGTCGCTGTATGCAAATAGGACTTGACGCGATGTTCCCAAATGAAGAGAATCCATTTCCATGGATGTCAGAAATGATCGATCTGAAGAAAGAACGAAACTTTTTTGAGACACGCGTTATTGAGTATCAAACTGGTGGTGCGCTGAACTGGGAGTAATGATTTACCTATAAGCGCCTCACTGGCTCACAGGAGAGTAAACGGTTGGATAGTTTTAGTAATCTAAAGCAGACACAGTTTAAAAAACCCCTCAAACGAGGTGTTTGCTCTTTATTCTCCTTTTTTTCCAGTATTTTTAAGAAGCCGTCACCCCTTGGGGTCGCGGCTTTTTTTCCAGGATTCATTAGCGTGCAGCACTTAGCATCAAGCCGCGCGCCGATGAATGGCTCGCTCGCTCGTTCCGTCAGGCCTTATGGCTCGGCAGATCTGAATGGTCGGGTCTTCTTAATCGGTAGTTCGTACTAATCTTCACGTGAAGGAGTATCACTATGGCAATCGCCAAAAAGAAACCAGCTGCAAAGAAACCTGCTGCAAAGAAAAAAGTAGCTGCTAAGAAGCCAGCCGCCAAAAAAGCTGCTGCTAAGAAGCCTGCTGCAAAGAAAGTAGCAAAGAAGAAGCCTGCTGCTAAAAAAGCTGCTGCTAAGAAGCCTGCTGCTAAAAAAGCTGCTAAGCGCAAGCCTGCTGTAAAAAAAAAGTAAGTAAGCCTGCTGCCAAGAAGAAAGCGGGCTCTGCTGTAAAAAAGCCCGCGGCTAAGAAGCCTGCTGCTCCTGCGCAAACTGCGTTGAATCCAGCTGCTGCTTGGCCTTTCCCAACCGGCACACGTCCATAAGCGCAAGCTTTTAGGCAAGGTAGTAATGCAATGGGGTCCCTCGGGACCCCATTTTTTATGGCAAATTGATAAAACCCGGGTAGTAGGGTGCCTGCCTTCGGCTTATCCCGTCTTAAAACCCAAACCCAAACGCAGTTTTGAACTGTTCTTTAATTTGATCTAGGCTCAATTGGTGATTTTGTGGGCCTTGGTGCGCAATTTTGATCGAGCCCATGAGGCTAGCAAGGCGACCGGTCGTCTCCCAGTCCATGCCATTTTCTAAACCAAACAGGAGTCCACCCCGAAAGGCATCGCCACACCCGGTGGGGTCCACTAACTGCTCAGCTTTGACCGGTGGAATGGCAATCGATTTACCGCCCGCATAAATCTGGGCACCTTCTGCACCTTTGGTAACGATTAGCGCTTTGACGCGCTCACCCAATTGTGCAAGCGATAAGCCTGTCCGTTTGGAGAGCATTTCACCTTCGTAGTCATTGACCGCCAAGTAGCTTGCGAGTTCAGTAAGCTCTAAAAGCTCAGTACCATCGAACATGGGTAAACCCTGACCTGGGTCAAAAATAAATGGAATCTGCGCCTCTGCTAGTTGATGACAATGCTCCCACATGCCAGCGCGACCATCGGGAGCGACAATCGCCAGCGTTACAGGAGCACTTTTTTTCTGAGTGCGTGCAGCAGTGACATCGCTAACCTGATTGAGGTGGGATTCATTCATGGCGCCAGGATGAAAGGCCGTAATCTGATTATTCGAGAGATCGGTCGTGATCATCGCTTGTGCGGTAAACGCGCTTTCAAGGGTACGAATGTGGCTTGCATCAATCTTCAAGTCCCTAAGGCGATCAAGATAGGGCGCGGCATCGCCCCCCACCGTTGCCATGATCACGGGTTCACCACCGAGTAATTTGAGGTTGTAGGCAATATTGCCAGCACAGCCACCGAATTCACGGCGCATGCTCGGTACTAAAAATGCAACATTTAGAATATGAATTTGGTCTGGCAGGATTTGATCCTGAAAGCGGCCCTCAAAGTTCATGATGGTGTCGTAGGCGATGGAACCGCAAATAAGGCTAGCCATAAAATACTTTCGTAATGATTAAGGGACTACGGGGTTAAGAGATGAAGGATAAAAAAGTCGCACACGATACCCGGCAGCGTTGCTGGGTAATTGCAGGGGAATGAGGGTACGAATGCGCTCTCCACCGGGCGCACCCTTCAGTGCAAACTCGGCATGGGATTGGCGCCACGATGCAGGCAACCATTCTTCGGGCGCAAACGAAATCAGTTGCACGGTAGATTCATCGGTATCGGTGAGGGTTAATTCCAAATGCGGGAGTGCAATTGGCATCATTAATCGATTTTGTACCTCCACTTCGAGCAAGGATGGATTTGCAGGCGCTTTAGAGTCTTGCTGCGCTGTTTGCATCCCAAGCGCACTCAAAGTAATCTTCCACGCAGAAAAATCGCGTATAGGCCCTTCTGTGCAGCCAAATGACTCACATAACATTCGGTCAAAGTGCAGTAAGGTAGAAAACGTTTCCAAATGGAATGCCGATGGTGTTGGATCCACTCGTGGCGCAGCAAATGGCAGTAAGCGATCGCGAGTCAAGTGCAAAGTAGCAATAGCAAGGACGCATAGCAAAGTACAAATCAGCGCCCACTTGTAGATCTGGGAAAAAACCACACCTCTACTGCTTGCCGATGGAGTGAGCGGGCTAGCTAGATCAGAGTAGTCTTTTTTTATGTCAGGTTGGTCCAGTAGTGGGTCCTGGGAAGGATTTTCTAATGTGCCAGAAAGGCAAACCCAACCGTCACTTTCTTTCCAGACGGAGAGCGTCAACCATTGGCTATAGGTGGCAATTACTTCATTGGCCTGACGGCTCAGTACCCCAGAGAGCACGATCTGACCGCCAGGACGAATGCGCTGCACTAAAGCCGGCGCTAAGACTTGTAAGGGATTTGCCAAGATATTCGCCATGACGATGTCATAACGAGCCTCGACAGCGAGCATGGGTACTACATCATCCGGCAATGCAAAGGTGATATCGACCGCATTAATTTCGGCATTGCTGCGCGCAGCCACCATCGCTTGGGGATCAATGTCCGTCCCTACTACAGGATTGCAGCCTAATTTTTTGGCGGCAATGGCCAAAATGCCGGAGCCACAGCCATAATCGAGCAAACTTTTATTCCGCAAATGGCTTTGTTGCTCGAGCCACAAGAGGCAAAGGTGGGTAGTGGGATGACTGCCGGTTCCGAATGCGAGTCCCGGATCAACCGCTAGGCAAATGGCATTTGGATCGGTGGGGGTTTCATGCCACGAGGGCACCACCCAAATGCGCTCACCAATCTGAATCGGTGCAAATTGGCTTTGCGTTAAACGAACCCAATCTTGCTCGGCCACCATTTTTTCTTCAGGATGCCTTAAGGTAAAGCCGACATCACTTAAAGATTGGAGCAGTTCTGGAATGAATTCGGCATCATCCGAATCATCTACATCTGGGTTAAACAGGGCAGTAACGGTTGAGCGATCCCATGCCTGAACCTCGGGAGAAAGTCCGGGCTCGCCATAAAGGGGGTTTTCATCGTAGCCACCTGCAGCGGCATCTTCGACCGTAATCGAGAGGGCGCCGAGCTCCATCAGCGCATCACCCAAGGGTTCGGCTATCTCAGCATGAACCGTAAAAATCAGTTCACGGTACGGCATGGCCCTGCTCTTTCAAGAAAGACTATCCCTTCACTCGGCTGGCGGCTTGTTCTTCCAGTCGATGTTCGAGGTAATGAATGCTGGTGCCGCCTTCCTCGAAGTTGGGATCGAGCATCAGCTCGCGGTGCAAGGGAATATTGGTGGTGATGCCATCAATGACAATTTCCGAGAGGGCAATGCGCATACGGCGAATCGCTTGTTCACGGGTCTTGCCATAGGAAATCAATTTACCAATCATGGAGTCGTAGTTGGGCGGCACCATATAGCCACCATAGGCATGGGAATCAACCCGAATACCAGGTCCGCCTGGCATATGCCATGACAGAATGCGGCCCGGGCTGGGGGTGAATTTGAAGGGATCTTCAGCATTAATGCGGCACTCAATGGCATGCCCTTGAAACACGATGTCTTTTTGGCGAAAAGGTAGCTTTAGTCCAGCCGCAATGCGAATTTGCTCGTGCACAATATCAACACCAGTAATCATTTCGGTGACAGGGTGCTCGACTTGAACTCGGGTGTTCATCTCAATAAAGAAAAACTCGCCACCTTCATAGAGGAATTCAAAGGTGCCTGCTCCGCGGTAGCCCATCTTGCGGCAGGCTTCTGCGCAGCGCTCACCGATTTTGGCAATCGCACGGCGATCGATGCCTGGCGCTGGCGCTTCTTCAATAATCTTTTGATGGCGACGTTGCATCGAGCAGTCGCGCTCACCCAGCCAGACGGCATTGCCATGGGTATCGGCCAGAACCTGAATTTCCACGTGGCGAGGTTTTTCTAAAAACTTCTCCATGTAGACCTCGGGGTTACCGAAAGCTCGGCCCGCTTCTTCCCGCGTCATATTGACTGCGTTGACTAAAGCCGCTTCGGTGTGCACGACGCGCATGCCGCGACCACCACCACCACCAGCTGCCTTGATGATGACGGGGTAACCCACCTTTTTGGCAATCGCAATAATTTCTTTAGGGTTGTCTGGCAGTGCGCCGTCGGAACCGGGCACACAAGGAACACCCGCTTTAATCATGGCGCGCTTCGCAGATACTTTGTCGCCCATCAGGCGAATGGTTTCTGGTCGGGGACCAATAAATGCAAAACCCGACTTTTCAACTCGCTCGGCAAAGTCGGCGTTCTCAGATAAAAAACCATAACCTGGATGAATGGCTTCAGCATCCGTGACTTCTGCCGCAGAAATGATGGCTGGCATATTGAGGTAGCTCAGCGTCGAAGGGGCAGGCCCAATGCAAACGGCTTCATCGGCGAGTTTGACGTACTTGGCCTCTTTATCAGCAACGGAATACACCACCACGGTTTTAATACCCAGTTCGCGGCACGCGCGCTGGATGCGAAGAGCAATTTCTCCGCGGTTGGCAATCAGAATCTTATCGAACATGGCGCCTTGGCTTAAAAGGATGTGGAGAAATTAAGCAATCACAAACAGAGGTTGATCGTATTCAACGCCCTGACCGTTCTCACACAATATTTGTTTAACGACGCCCGCCTTTTCTGATTCGATTTCATTGAGGAGTTTCATCGCTTCAATGATGCAGAGGGTTTGGCCCACCGTAACGATGTCGCCCACATTGACGAAATTAGGCGATTCCGGATTGGCTGCACGGTAAAAGGTTCCAACCATGGGGGATTTTGCAATGAATCCAGCGGCCGCAAGGGCGCTTTCTTCGGCAGCAGCTTGCTCCGCTGCCGTTGGCGCTACAGGTGCGGGCGCAGTTACTGCAATAGGAGCCGGTGCTGCAGCTGCATACGTAATTGGCGTATTACTTTGTTGCCCTTGCGCGAGTTTTGCATTCACAATGCGAACCCGGTCTTCGCCTTCGTTGACTTCAAGCTCCGAAATACCTGATTCAGAAACCAAGTCGATCAGTGTTTTTAGTTTTCTCAGATCCATGGAGGTAGGTCCTTCTGGTAAAAAATGACAGGAAAGAAAATTACGATTGTTTGAGTTGCTGGCTGGCAGCTTGCAATGCCAGCGTATAGCCGATCGGGCCTAGGCCGCAGATGACACCTTTTGCAATGTCGGACAAATACGAGTGCTTACGGAATTCTTCGCGTTGGTGAATATTGGATAAATGCACTTCAATGAAGGGAATTGCAACGCCAGCCAAAGCGTCCCGTAGGGCAACGCTGGTATGGGTAAAGCCGCCTGGGTTGATGATGATGAAATCAACCCCATCCTGTTTGGCTTTCTGAATGCAGTCAATTAACTCGCCTTCATGGTTGCTTTGAAAGGTATTAAGTAGTATTCCAGCGTCTTTTGCCTGGGACTCAAGCCCTTGGTGGATATCACTGAGGGTGGTATGACCATAAACCTGCGGTTCGCGGCTACCCAATAGATTCAGGTTAGGACCTTGAATAACTAAAACTGACGGGTTTTTTGACATAGATCGCTAATTTTAGAAACAGTTGAGAACAGATGATGTCAGGCTGTTCAAATTCCTCGACGACGCTTTCTGCCGAATAACGAGGTACGCAAACGCGGAGTTGGATCGATACAGCATGGGGTGAAGTATACCCTCTAGGCCGAGGGCAAAATCGCTAAATCCAGGAAAAAAAGATCCATTTTCTGCAAAATGAGTGAAATTAGGCGATTTTAAGCGCCTAAAATTGCCTGAAATGCTGACTTATTCCTGATCTAAAACACAACTATTTTATTTAAATAGTAGCTTTTATCTGCTTTCTGAGCTCATCTTCGCTTATCTTACCTAATTTCGTATTCGTCACTTTGCCTTTGGCATTGATGACGACGGTATAGGGAAGGGCGCCTTGGTTATTGCCCAAGGCCTTGCCAATTTTACTACCCTGCAATCCACCCATGACAATAGGGTAAGAAACTAGGGTAGTTTCCAGAAATTGACGAATGTTGGATGGTGTATCGATGCCGATGCCGACAAATAAGACGTTTTTCGAGGCGAATTCATCCTGGAGATTGCTCAAAGCAGGCATTTCTTCAACGCATGGCGGGCACCAGGATGCCCAAAAATTCACCACTAGCACCCGGTTTTGCCATTCGGCAGTATTGACTGGTGTGTTGTCTGGTTTCATCCAGGGATTGGCGAGCAATGCGGCAACCGACTCATCACTCGCAGTGCCATCACGGTAAATCCAACTTGCGGTGATGAGGCCTGCAGCAAGGGCGCCCAGGCTCATTCCGGTGATGATTCCCATTTGTCTTCGGTTCATGCGCACTCCTTCGCTAAAATTCAATCATGCATATACACATCTTGGGCATTTGCGGCACCTTTATGGGCGGCATCGCTGCCATCGCACGGCAGGCCGGCCACCGCGTAACAGGATGCGATGCCAATGTGTATCCGCCCATGAGTACCCAGCTCGAAGCCCAAGGCATTGAGCTTATCGAAGGATACTCCAGCGCGCAATTATCGCAACTGGGTAGCAAGCCGGATTTATTTGTGATCGGCAATGTGGTCTCGCGTGGCAATCCATTAATGGAGGCGATTCTCAATTTAGGATTGCCTTATGTCTCTGGCCCACAGTGGCTGGGTGAGCAAGTACTCTACGGTAGACATGTTCTTGCGGTGGCAGGAACCCATGGCAAAACAACCACCTCAGCGATGCTGGCATGGATTTTGGAATTCAATGGCAAAGAGCCGGGCTATTTGATTGGCGGGGTGCCGCTGAACTTCACGGTCTCAGCACGGCTCGGTAAAAGTCCTTACTTTGTGATTGAGGCCGATGAATACGACACCGCCTTTTTTGATAAGCGCAGTAAGTTTGTGCATTACCGGCCACGTACTGCCCTGCTAAATAATTTGGAGTTTGATCACGCCGATATTTTTGCTGATCTCGCTGCCATCGAAACCCAGTTTCATCACCTAGTGCGCACCGTGCCGAGTGAAGGATGTTTGGTAGTCAATGGTGCAGAAGCGTCACTGGAGCGAGTGCTCGAGCGCGGTACCTGGTCGCCAGTAGCACGCTTTGGCATGGATAGCAATAACACGTGGTCGATGCAAGCCCATCCCAATGATGATTTCACGGTAATGCACGAAGGCAAAGAAGTCGCTACGGTTCATTGGGCGCCGGACTCAGGCGTGATGGGTCGCCATAATCAACTCAATGCCCTGGCGGCAATTGCAGCGGCACAGCACATTGGCATTAGTCCACGCGAGGCTGCTAGCGCCTTAGCCCAGTTTAAAAATGTAAAACGCCGCTTAGAAACGGTTGGCCAGCATAATGGCACCACGATCTACGATGATTTTGCACACCACCCCACGGCAATTACCACTACCCTCGATGGCTTGCGCCGACGCGTAGGCAAGGGCCGGATTTTGGCAGTGCTCGAGCCGAGATCAAACACCATGAAGCTGGGCATCATGAAGGCTCAGTTACCGGCAAGCCTAGAGGTAGCTGATCGCATTTATGCCTATGGCGCCGCTAGTGGCAAAGAGGCTTTGGGTTGGAATTTGGCGGAAGTGCTGAGTCCCCTAAATCAGGATCAGCCGGGACGCGCATACGCATTTGATGATTTAGAAGCGCTGGTGAGCGCTGTCGCAAAGGAAGCCAGGCCAGGCGATCACGTATTGGTCATGAGTAATGGTAGCTTTGGCGGTGTGCATCAAAAATTACTGCAAGCCATGATGGCAGCAGCAAACTAAAACAACATAGAAAGCATTTTTATGCCAGCACGATTACAAGACAAGATTGCCATCATTACCGGTGCGGCCAAAGGCATTGGTTTGGCTACTGCAATGCGCTTTGCCGAGGAGGGTGCGAAAGTCATGCTGGCCGACATCAATCTGGCTGAGCTTGAAAAGTGTGCCGCGCAGATTCCGAATGCGGAAGCGTATGCCATGAATGTGACCGATCGGGATAGCATTCAGGCGGCAGTCGATGCCATTATGAAAAAGTATGGCCGCATTGATGTATTGATTAATAACGCGGGCATTACCCAAGATGCACGCCTCGTGAAGATGACTGAAATGCAATTCGATGCAGTGATTGATGTCAATCTCAAAGGCGTTTTTAATTGCACTCAACTGGTGGTACCGCACATGCTGGAAGCCAAACGCGGCGCTATTGTGAATGCCTCCAGCGTAGTGGGTTTGTACGGCAACTTTGGTCAGACCAATTACTCGGCAACCAAATTTGGCGTGATTGGCTTTACTAAAACGTGGGCGCGTGAGCTCGGCCCAAAAGGCATTCGAGTCAATGCCGTTTGCCCCGGTTTTGTGGGTACTGAAATGGTGATGGCAATGCCAAGCGCCATTTTGGAAGACATTGCGAAACGCACCTGGATGGGACGCCTTGGCACTCCTGATGAAATTGCCAATGTGTATGTATTTTTAGCTAGCGATGAGGCTAGCTACATTAATGGCAGTACCCTCGAAGTTAGCGGCGGGATCTCCCTTTAATATGCACCTTCTTTATGAGGAAGGCGGCGACATTAAAGCCGCTACGGTGCAATCGACCACTGGCGAGGGTGATGCCCAGTCATGGCAGGCAACGGGTCTGTCTGGCAAGAAACTTAAGCTGAAGGCCAAAGAAGTTTGGTTGCGCTTTGAAAAGCCCGATGCACAAAGCATGATGGATGAAGCCAATGCCTTGGCTGCTGAGATTGATTTGCAACTGCTGTGGGATTGTGCCCCCGAAGGGGAGTTTGCGTTTACTGATATCGCTTCAGAATATTTTGGTGACCAGGTTAGCGCAGCACAACAGGCTGCATTGGCGATTGCCTTGCAATCAGCGCCCGTGTATTTTCGGCGCAAGCAGCGCGGTCGATTTATGCGCGCCCCCAAAGAACAACTCGATGCTGGCATTGCCGCACTCGAGCGCAAGCAGCGTGAACAAGAGCAGCAGGGTCAATGGCAAGCAGAGTTAGTCGCAGGACGGTTTCCAGAAAGCTTGCTATCGCAAGCCAAACAACTCCTCTTTAATCCCGATAAAAACACCCTAGCCTATAAAGCATTTTTAGCGGCCTGCAATGAGACCGGTGAATCACCCCCGCAATTGATGATGCGTTGCGGCGCCTTGGAGTCACCGCTGGCTTATCACCAAGGGATGTTTTTAAAAGCGAACTTTCCGAACGGTGCAGGCCACCATGCCGATGCCGCGATTGCTGATGCCGTTTATGACGCAGCGATTGCAGCACTACCTACCGCTGCAGTTCAGGCCTTTTCGATTGATGATGCTGCTACTACCGAAATTGATGACGCGCTGTCGGTCACGGCCTTGCCTGATGGGGGTCACCGCATCGGCGTGCACATCTCTGCCCCGGGCCTGGTGATTGGTAAGGATGATTTGCTGGATCAGGTCGCGCGGGCGCGTATGTCAACGGTGTACATGCCAGGCGACAAAATTACGATGCTGCCCGATGCGGTGATTGCACTTTTTTCCTTGGATGCCGGCAGTGCCAGGCCGGCAGTATCGATTTACGTTGATATCGATGCGCAGGGTAATTTAATCGATCAGTCAGCGCAAACGCGAATTGAATTAGTACCAATTGCTGCCAATTTACGCTTAGAGCATTTAGAAGAATCCGTTAATCAGTTTGCTGATCCAGACTATGTTGCAAAGGCTGACAATCCCTTTGCATTCCAAAATGAATTACTGATCCTGTGGCGCGCAGCACAAAAATTGCATGCGAAGCGCCAGGAGCAGCGGGCAAAAAATGGCTTACGAGTAGAGCAGCTCGGCGTTGTTGATCCCAATGCCCTGCAACGCGATTTTCAGTTTCAGATTAGCCAAGTCGATGGCGTAGAGCGGGTTGAGATCCAGCCGCGATCACGGGGTTCGGTATTGGATACCATCGTCGCGGAGTGGATGATTTATTGCAATAGCACTTGGGGGCAGTGGCTGGCAGATCAAGGTTTGCCGGCTTTATTTCGAACGCAGAAAGGCTGGGGCCCACAACGGACGCGTATGCAAACCACACCAGCACCACACGAAGGCTTGGGTTTGGAGTATTACGCCTGGTGCACTTCGCCTTTGCGGCGCTATTCGGATTTAGTGAATCAGTGGCAATTGATTGCCTTGGCCAAGCATGGCGTCACGGCAAAAATGGTGGCGCCGTTTCAGCCGCGCGATGCCAGTCTAATGGGGATTGCCGCTGATTTTGAAACCTGCTATCAGTCCTATGCCGAGTACCAAGATCGCCTAGAGAAATACTGGTGTCTGCGGTGGTTGGCGCAGGAGCCGCTACCGCGCACCGTCTTTGCGCGCCACCTCAAAGAGGGGATGAGTAGGCTAGAGAGTGTTCCGCTGCATTTGCCGATACCTGAACTCGCATCGCATCCCCGCATGACCCGTGCCGAGATTGCTATTTTAGAAACTGATCTGCTGCAACTGAGTGCCAGCGTACGCGTAAACCAGATTGAAAAATCCGAATCCGCTCCATCAGAAATGGATGCGTCCGAAGTAGATGCACTAGAAGCCGAGCCACCATCGGTAGATCCAGCCCCAGTAGGCGATACGCCGATTGCGTGAGGGCAGCTACGTGCAAATGCGCTTGAACGATCGTTTGCATTGGTGGTGGCGTCACCATCCTTTTTGGTTTGCCCTGCTTTTATCATTGGGCGTACATGCCATTTTCCTATCCATCCGTTGGGGTTACGGAGAAATCCAAGAGCGCAGACTCAATACGCCATTAAGTGTGGTGCTGGTCAATTCCAGCAGTCAAACGCCACCCAAAAAGGCAGTCAAACTGGCGCAGGCGGATTTACAAGGTGGCGGAGTTACCTTGGATCAAGACGCCAGTGCGATTCACCGAGCGCGTTTGAGTGCAGAAGCCCAGCTCGAGGTCTTAGAAAAGAATCAAAAGCAGATGCTCTCGCGCATGCAGGCTGAAAAAGATGCTGCCGCAGGTCGGCGTAGCGGCGAAGAGCAACGGGTCGTCTCGCAGCTCAATGCCTTAGAGGCAGAGTTAGCCAAACGCATTCAGGCCAATGGCAAAGAGCCGCGCAGGGCGGTGTTGACAGCCAGCAGCACAAAAGCAGTAGTCTTTGCCAGCTATTACGATGCGATGCGGCAAAAGATTGAGGCATACGGCAGTACGTTTTTCCCCCGCGTCAATGGCAGGCCGCTCTATGGCAGCGTGGTGCTGGTCGTCAGTGTCGATGCCCAGGGAAAAATTGCCAACAGCAGCAGTGGCAAGGAAGGCGTTGAGGTACGCCGCTCCTCGGGTATCGCTGACTTAGATCGTCAAGCAGTCGCCATTGTGCGGGCCGCAGCGCCCTACGGGCCTTTTCCGCCGGAGATGCGTAAGCAAATCGATGTGCTCGATTGGGTGTCCACCTTTGAGTTCACGCGGGATGGTGCGATCAATCGGTCTGAGGGTAATCGTTTGGAATTGCGTCCATAGGTGGGTACACCTGCCGCTTTATTCGATACACTCATACCATGCAGTCTAATATCATTTTATTGAGTTAAAGATGAGTAAGCCCTCTGAAATGCAAATCAATCCCGCTGATTTTTCAGGAGAGGATGTGTATGCGGTTGCGGGTAATCCCATTGCCCACAGCAAGTCACCTGCGATTCATCGGCGTTTTGCGCAGCAAACAGCGCAAGCCATGCATTACGGCACACTCATGCCGGAGCTGGGTGAGTTTGCGAAAGTAGCAAAAGCTTTTTTTGCTGCCGGCGGTAAAGGCATGAACGTCACGGTACCGTTTAAGCTGGATGCACATGCATTAGCGGACGTCTTGACGCCGCGCGCAAAACTTGCTGGCGCAGTAAATACCCTCTGGCAACACGAGGGGCTGCTCTATGGCGACAATACCGACGGTACTGGTCTGGTGCGTGACTTGCAGGCTCAAGGCATTGCGCTCAGCAATGCATCGATTTGCATCTTGGGCGCAGGCGGCGCAGTGCGCGGGGTACTAGGTCCATTAATCGAGCAAAAGCCCCAATCGATCATCATTGCCAATCGATCGATCGATAAAGCACAGGATTTACAACAAGCCTTTCAGGCCATGGCAGATGCCCATGGCGTACTACTTGCGGTATGCCCAATCGATGCACTAGGGAGCCAGCCAAAGCATGCCGCAATTGATTTGATCATAAATGCGACTGCTGCTGGCCTAAGTAATGACTCTCCGCTCAGCGATGCGATCGCGCAACAAATTCTTAGACCTACCGTATTTGCCTACGACATGGTCTATGGAAAAATCACCCACTTTATGCAGCAGGCCATCAATCAGTGTTGCCGCGTAAGTGATGGATTGGGCATGCTGGTAGAGCAAGCAGCCGATGCGTTTTTACTCTGGCGCGGAGCAGCGCTTGCTCAGCAATTAAATGCGCGGGCGGTTTTAGATGAGCTGCGTAAAGAGCTTGCTGCCAAAGCACCGTAGTTCAAATACTGCCACTCATGCGCTGGATCGCCTATCCGATTAAATGCTTTTTATTTGGCATTATTGCAATGCAGATTTATTTTGCTGTGCAAATTGCAGCGTGGGCTTTTGTTGACCCCAGTACTACAGCATTTCAGCGCGCGGAGCGCTGGCGTTTGTGTACTTGGCATTGGTCCTGCCCGATCGAATCGCGTTGGGTGCCTTATGACGCTATTTCATCCAGTCTCAAGCGAGCTGTTCTAGTGAGCGAGGATGACATTTTTTTTCAGCACCCCGGTGTGCGTGTGAGCGACATGCAAAAAGCATGGGAGAAAAATCAAAAGCAGGCGAAGAATAAAAAAGCTCCTGTGCTACGGGGCGGCTCGACCATTACTCAGCAACTGGGTAAGAATCTTTTTTTATCGTCCGAGCAGCATTACGTACGTAAGGCGCAAGAGCTCGTGATTACTGGTCTGTTGGAGTTAATTCTGAGCAAAGAGCGCTTATTCGAGATTTATCTAAACTCAGTCGAGTGGGGTGAGGGTATTTTTGGTGTGGGTGCTGCCGCAAAACATTATTTTGTAACGACACCCCAGCAACTAGACCGCGAACAAGCAGCAAGTTTGGCTTCAGCGCTGCCCGCGCCCAAGTGTTTTGATAAGGCGCAGTATTGCCGCAGAGGCAGAATTGATTATGGCGCCCGCCAAGAATTTATCCTCGCCAATATGGAACGCATTGCGCTGCCAAAAGATGCAAAGCAAATAAAGCAAATAAAGTAAGCGGTTTTATTGAGCGCTTGCAGTTCGCAGCGCATCGCGCGTTTCGATGGCAACAACGCGCGCTGCTTCTGCAAAATCAGTTCCACTACTCGCATACAAAATCGCCCGCGATGAATTAATCATCATTCCAGTGCCAGACTTTCCTGGAATATGACCCGCCTTGACGGTGGCTTTGAGATCGCCGCCTTGAGCCCCAATCCCCGGAATGAGCAGTGGCATTTCGCCCACGATAGCCCTTACCTTGGCGATTTCATCGGGGAAGGTAGCGCCCACCACGAGGCTAATTTGACCGTCGTTATTCCATTCCTTGGCGGCTAGGGTAGCGACGTGCAAATACAGTGGCTGGCCATTGCTTGCGATATTTAAGAACTGCAAATCAGAGCCTCCTGGATTGGAGGTACGGCACAGGATAATCACGCCTTTGCCTGGGTGTTTGAGGTAGGGCTCGATCGAATCACGCCCCATGTAGGGGTTGACGGTAACGGCATCGGCGCCATAGCGCTCAAAGGCTTCGAGGGCGTAGTGCTCTGCTGTGCTACCAATATCGCCGCGCTTGGCATCGAGAATTACCGGAATGTGCGGATAGCGGTCTTTGAGGTGTTGGATGAGTTTTTCCAGCTGACTCTCAGCCCCTTGGGAGGCGAAGTAGGCAAACTGGGGCTTAAAGGCGCACACCACATCGGCGGTGGCATCGGCAATATCGCGGCAGAACTCAAAAATCCCCAAGGGTTTGCCGCCCGTGGAAGCGGGCATGCGCTTGGGGTCGGGGTCAAAGCCAACGCACAACATGCTGCCTTGCGAAGCCCATGCAGACTGGAGTTGCTGGGTAAAGGTGTTTTGGCTTGAGTTCATTGGACTTGAGTTTATATTCGCAAAGCTGTCATTATCTATAGGATAAACTAGCGCATTCCCTAGGAGTTCACCATGATTAACTTGTTCGTCCTGCAAAATGGCCGCCTCTCCCAAGAGCAAGTCGAAGATCGCAACGAGCTCCTGCAGCACGTTAACCCAATCTGGATTGACGTCATTGACCCCGAAGAAGAAGAATTAATCTGGATTAAAGAGGCTTTTGGCGTACTTTTGCCTGAATTGGATGATTTAGGCGACTTGGAGGCGTCGGCCCGCTACTTTGAGGCGGACGATGGCCATATGCACATTCGGACCGATTTTCTGCTGGATGAAGAAGAGATCTCACGCAACGTCCGGGTTGCGTTTGTGATGACCAAGCAAGTGCTGTTCTCGATTCACGATGAAGATTTGCCGGTATTCCGTTTGGTCCGTTTACGTGCCCGTCTGCGCCCTGGTTCGGTGAGTAATGCCAAGGACGTTTTATTGGACCTCTACTCAACCGATGCCGAGTATTCGGCCGATGCGCTCGAGGAAGTCTATGAGAACTTAGAGCAGGCCGGTAAGCGCGTGCTCTCCGATGAGATTAGCGATAAAGATGCTGCCGAGGTACTCGAGACGATTGCCAAAGAAGAGGACACTAACGGCCGCATTCGCCGTAATGTGATGGATACCCGCCGTGCCCTATCGTTTTTGATGCGCAGCAAATTACTATCGGATGAGCAGCAAGAAGAAGCGCGGCAAATTTTGCGTGACATTGACTCCCTGGAGAATCACACCGCATTTTTATTCGACAAGATTAACTTTTTGATGGATGCGACCGTCGGTTTTATTAATTTGAACCAAAGTAAGATCATCAAGATCTTCTCGGTGGTATCAGTGGCCTTAATGCCACCCACCTTACTTGCCAGCATTTGGGGAATGAACTTCCAGCACATGCCCGAGCTCACTGAAACCTGGGGCTATCCAGTAGCCATTCTATCGATGGTTATTTCAGCGATTCTTCCGCTGAGCTTCTTCCGTCACAAAGGGTGGTTGGGTTAATCACGTCGATTCAAGCAATCGTTTGCAGTAATCCCCGCAATGCAAAGACTACGGCTTGTTGCCGAATGGATTGACGGTTACCTAAAAAGTATGCAGTAGTTGTGGTGATGTGATTATTTGCATCGGATTTTTTCATCGCCCAGCCGAAGCACACGGTTCCTACGGGCTTCTCTGGTGTGCCGCCGCTAGGACCAGCAATGCCTGTAATCGAAATCGCTGCAGTGACGCCACTACTGATTTGCGCTCCTGAGACCATGTCACGGGCTACTGCTTCGCTGACCGCACCTTCGCTTTCAATCAGGCTTGGCGAGACCTGCAAGCAGGCTGTTTTTGCAGCATTACTGTAGGTTACAAAGCCGCGCTCAAACCACTGACTCGATCCTGCCAAGTCCGTTAGGCTGGCTGCGAGTAGCCCACCCGTACAAGACTCCGCTACCGCAAGAGTCCACCCGCGCTGACTGAATGCAGTTGCGACTGCGCCGGTTAACTCATCGAGCTCAGCTGCTGTTGATGGAGAAGAAGTTTGCATGCAATACCTTGTGAATGGATCGCCCTGAAATTAATACGAGGGTAACAGTTGGGTTGTACTGAGTAAAGCAAGAATGAGTAGGGTTGCAAAAGCCGCTGCGAGATCATCAATCACAATGCCAAAACCGCGCCACAGTATTTTGGGTAAGGTCGTGGGCGAGCCGGGCGCAATCCAGGCGCAGTTTTTAAAGTAAAGATCAATTGCGCCAATGGGTCCGGGCTTAACTGCATCAAAAAAACGAAAGAGGGCAAAAGCCAAAACCTGCATCCAAAATGGGGCCGGCATGATCAAGAGTAAGACCAGCCAAAAAGCCAAGATCTCGTCGAGCACAATACCGCCAAAATCAGCCGCGCCTAATTCCTCACTCACTTGCCCACAAATCCAGCAAGCGGCGATCAGTCCGCTGCCAATAATCCAAAGCCAATCTTCGGTATTAAAAAAATACTGCCCCAGTAGAAAGAGTGCCCATGCCCAAAGGGTGCCGACCGTACCAGGAGCGAAGGGGCTTAGCCCACTACCAAACCCCAGTGCCAATGTACGGCCCGCCGTCTGAAACATCCAACGTAAAGTTGGCTTGGTTTGATTGGCGTTGATCACCACTTAGTTACTCTTAAAGTGATCAAAGGATTGCATCAGCCGCATGGTCTCTGCAGCATTGAGTAAATTCCCACTAGCATCCCGCAGGATGAGTGTGGGCTCAGCCCCATTGCTAGCAGAGGTAATGCTGCCAATGCGTGTGAGTGGCAGTAGGGAAGTACTGAGCGATTCCAACGCAATTCGTTTGCTGGTCGGGGCAGTGAAACACAGTTCGTAATCATCACCGCCATTAGCTGCGCATTGCCGGCGCAGTTGCTCTGTTTGTGCTGCGAGTGTGCGTGAAGTGGGCAGTTGATCAATCAGTACTTCTGCATTGACTTGGGACGCTTTGAGGATGTGGCGTAAATCGCCCAAGAGTCCATCCGACACATCCAGGGCACTACTCGCAATGCCGCGCAATTGCATGCCAAGCGCAATGCGCGGCTCGGGCTCATGCATGCGGTGCAGGATCGTTTCTAGGCTGCTGTGATCAAGTGGCCATTCACTACGCAATGCCCCCAAAGCAAGCCTTGCATCGCCCAGCGTGCCGGATACCCAAATATCATCACCCACCTTTGCGCCGGAGCGCTTGATGGCATCACCCCCAGGTACATGGCCCAAAGCGGTGATGCAAATAGTGAGAGGTCCCTGAGTTGTATCACCGCCGATTAAGGGGCATTGCCACTGCTGCGCCATGCGAAACAAACCTTGGCTAAATTGCGCGAGCCAGTCCGCATTCGCATTAGGCAGAGCAAGTGCTAAGGTAAAGCCAACTGGCTTGGCTCCCATCGCAGCAAGGTCAGAAAGGTTAACCGCTAAGGCTTTATGGCCAAGCCATTCGGCGTTGGCGCCAGCAAAAAAATGCCGGCCTTCGACCAGCATATCGCTGGTCACCGCGAGGCTTTGTGTAGCGTGTGGCTGGAGCAGGGCGCAGTCATCCCCGATCCCGAGTAGAACCTGGTTTTTTTGGGTTTGGGCCATGGATTCGGAGCCGGCATTGAAAAAACGCCAGATCAGATCAAATTCCCCTAGTTTTGCTTCCATTTCCCCATTTTATGTTCGTTAGCCGTTTTGTACGGGAGAGGACTAGAATGACAATCTTCAAATCGCCATACCAGTGAGTCTATCGATGAGCCAAGCGGACAACAGTAAAGAACAACAAATCAAGGCCTTACGGGCTGCAGCCCTGCATTATCACGAGTTCCCGGTTCCTGGAAAGATCGAGATTGCGGCGACTAAACAGCTCACTAATCAACGCGATTTAGCCTTGGCCTACACCCCCGGCGTTGCCGCTGCTTGTGAAGAAATCGTCAAAGACCCAGCTAACGCTTTTCGTTATACCGCACGCGGTAATTTAGTAGGCGTGATTACCAATGGCACTGCAGTACTTGGCCTTGGCAATATTGGCCCTTTGGCAAGCAAGCCGGTGATGGAAGGCAAAGCAGTCTTGTTTAAGAAGTTTGCTGGTATCGATGTCTTTGATATTGAAGTCAATGAAACCGATCCCGATAAATTGGTCGAAATCATTGCGGCGCTTGAGCCGACCTTTGGCGGTATCAATCTAGAAGACATTAAAGCCCCGGATTGCTTTTTAGTTGAGCGCAAGTTGCAAGCCCGCATGAAAATTCCGGTTTTTCATGATGATCAGCATGGCACAGCCATTGTGGTTGCGGCTGCGATTCTGAATGGCTTAAAAGTAGTTGGTAAGGATGTATCCAATGTCAAGCTCGTGACTTCGGGTGCGGGAGCGGCGGCGCTAGCCTGCATCGATTTGTTAGTCGATTTGGGCTTACCTCGAAAAAACATTTGGGTCACCGATATAGCGGGCGTGGTGTACAAGGGCCGCAAAGAGTTAATGGATCCCGAGAAGGAGCCGTTCTCGCAAGACACGCCATTGCGCACTTTGAGTGAGGTGATTGAGGGCGCGGATATTTTCTTGGGCCTCTCCGCTGGCGGTGTTCTGAAATCCGAGATGGTGAAAAAGATGGCCGACAAGCCCTTGGTATTTGCCTTGGCAAACCCAACGCCAGAAATCTTGCCAGAGGAAGTCAAATTAGTCAGGCCCGATGCCGTGATGGCAACCGGCCGCACCGATTACCCCAATCAAGTGAACAACGTTTTGTGCTTTCCGTTTATTTTCCGCGGCGCTTTGGATGTGGGCGCTACGACCATCACCCGCGGCATGGAAGTGGCTGCAGTCAAGGCCGTTGCTGAGCTGGCTCAGGCGGAACAAAGTGAAGTGGTTGCAGCGGTCTACAGTACCGAGAATTTATCGTTTGGTCCTGAGTATTTGATTCCGAAACCCTTTGATCCCCGCTTAATTACGGTGATTGCGCCGGCGGTTGCAAAAGCGGCGATGGATGATGGCGTTGCCCTGCGCCCGATCAAAGATTTTGATGCCTACCGTAATCAGCTCCAGCAGTTTGTGTACCACTCTGGTACCTTGATGAAGCCGCTCTTTACGATCGCCAAAGGCGTTCCTGAAGCGCAAAAACGCATCGTCTTCTGCGAAGGTGAGGATGAGCGTGTATTGCGTGCTGTGCAGATTGTGCTGGATGAGGGTATTGCAAAGCCAATCTTGATTGGTCGCCCTAGTGTGATTGAGCACCGGATTGAGAAATTTGGTTTGCGTATGGCTAGCGGCGCCGACATTGATATTGTCAATCCAGAGAATGATGCTCGTTTTAGCGACTTTTGGAAATCCTATTTGGCCATCATGGAGCGCAAGGGCGTTACCGCTTCGTTTGCCAAGCTGGAGATGCGTCGCCGTAATACGCTCATTGGGGCTACCTTACTTTCAAAGGGCATGGCCGATGGTTTGATCTGCGGCACCATCAGTAAAGTGTCGACTCACCTTAAATACATTGATGAGGTGATTGGCCATGAAAAAGGCGCCAAGGTCTATGGCGCGATGAGCGGATTGATTCTGCCTGGACGCCAAGTGTTTTTAGTCGATACCCACGTCAATATCGATCCCACCGCTGAAGAGTTGGCAGCCATTACCTTGATGGCGGCCAGTGAGATGCGTAAATTGGGCATGACGCCTAAAGTCGCTTTGTTATCGCATTCGAATTTTGGTAGCAGTGATGCACCTTCCGCAGTAAAGATGCGTTCCGTTCTCTCCATTTTGCAAGAGCTGGCTCCAGATCTTGAGGTTGATGGTGAAATGCACGGTGATTGCGCGCTCGATGCGGAAGTGCGGGCAGGAGCGGTGACATCATCGCCATTAGTTGGCGCAGCTAATTTATTGGTACTGCCTAATATTGATGCGGCGAACATTTCTTACAACCTGCTCAAGACTGCGGCTGGAAATGGCATCGCGATCGGCCCTCTGTTGTTAGGGGTGGCCAAGCCAGTGCATATTTTGACTCCGGCAGCGACCGTTCGCCGGATCGTGAATGTCACTGCATTAACGGTGGTTGAGGCAGCTAGCAAGGCCAGAATCAAGGCAAATTAAGGTTAATTTATATATGTGAGCAAATGCTCACATATATATTTATCTATATTAATCAATAGTTTATAAAAAAACAACTGTTATGAGGCTTGATTTGGCGGCGGCTTAGGGGTAACCTAGCAACCATCATGAATAATCCTGAAATTACATCCGCTGAGTGGGACGATCACAGTCGCGCCGAAAGCTGGGATCGAAACGAACAGTCTGATGGTGAGCCATCGGCAACCAATGTGTACGCTCAGGGTGGTTTGTCGCGTCTGCAAACCCTCGCAGCCAATCATGCTTCTGGAAAAAAAGTGCCCGCATCGTGGCGCGCTGCCCTAGCAGTGCGTGATGCCGGCCCGCCTGCGATGCTCCGTAGTGTTCGCCCTAATATTGTTCAATCAATCCGGGCCTTCCGCACAACCGATTTAATGGAAGCAGCAGCCGAGCTCGGTCAGCATTTTATCTACGCCAATTGCGCAAATGGTCTCACCAAGAGCGAAGTGCTCGAGTCGATCGCCAATGCCTATGTGTTTACCAAGCAGCAAGCGAAGAATTACGATCCTTTATTGGATACCTTAACCACCATGGTGGATAAGGCAGGCCCACAACCGGGTTTCGTGGTGGTGTTGGAAGGTTTGCCTTGCACCCAGAAATTTGACAAAGAAGCGCGCGAGACTTTATTGGATGTCTTCCGTGATGCGGTTGATTTCTGGTCTGAGCGCCGCGTGCCGTATCGGGTGTTCTACTCCTTCGCGTAAAACCCCCGCTTTGCTACAAGCCCTTGATCTGCTTGGATCCAGGGCTTTTTTATTACCCGATTAGATTAGCGACCCCAAATCGCGTGGATCGCGCTGATGGCTACTATGCCAGCGGTCTCGGTACGCAATATGCGCTTACCCAAAGACACCGCCTGAAATCCCGCTTTGATGGCGAGCCCGATTTCTTCTGGGGTAAATCCCCCTTCTGGCCCAATCAAGAGGATTATATTTTGGGCAGGCAATGGCGCAATGATTGTCGATAAGGACGGGTGCTCCCCGGTGCAGAAAATCAGTTTGAGGGCGCCACTGAAGTGATCATCAGCGGCTGTACTAAGGTAATCCGCAATCGCCTGTATGGGCTCTACTTGGGGCAGCACGGTGCGCTCGCATTGCTCGCAGGCAGCTTGCGTAATGGCGCGCCAGTGGATTAAGCGCTTTTGCGCACGCTCGGCATCACTGCTGCGGTGTAGTTTGATCACGGAACGTTCACATTGCAGGGGCGTAATGCGACTGGCGCCGGTCTCCACCGCTTTTTCGATGACCCAATCCATCTTATCGCCACCAGCCAGGCCTTGGGCCAGGGTGATGCCATAGGGTGGCTCGCTTTGGGTGTCCTGTTTTACGTTGGTAACCGCCAGTTCGCCGGATTTGTTGCCCAAACGGACGAGGGTGGCGGAGGCAATTTGCCCAAGGCCATCAAAAATGGGAATGACTTCGCCCTCGCTGATGCGCCTAACCCGCAGGTGGTGCAGCAACTCCGCTGGCAAGGGGTGGGGTTTTTGGGTTTCCCAGGGAGGAGGAAGATAAAATTGAGGCATTACCGCAATATAGCCAATTTAATTCCTTCGAGACCAATTTACGATGTCAAATTTACAAATCCGCATGGCCAATGCCATTCGCGCACTTTCGATGGACGCAGTACAGCAGGCCAATTCTGGGCACCCGGGTATGCCGATGGGCATGGCCGATATTGCAGTCGCGCTATGGGATCAGCATTTGCAACATAACCCAGCCGATCCGGATTGGATTAATCGTGATCGCTTTGTGCTCTCCAATGGCCATGGCTCGATGTTGCTCTATGCACTATTGCATCTCACCGGCTATGACTTGCCGATGAGTGAGTTAAAAAATTTCCGTCAGTTACACAGCAAGACACCAGGTCATCCGGAATTCGGGATTACGCCGGGCGTGGAGACCACCACCGGCCCCTTGGGTCAAGGCATCTCCAATGCAGTCGGCATGGCCTTGGCTGAAAAATTACTCGCTGAAGAATTTAATCGCCCTGGCTTTAATATCGTTGACCATTACACTTACGCTTTTTTGGGTGACGGGTGCTTGATGGAGGGTATCAGTCATGAGGTATGTTCCTTGGCTGGCACACTCAAGCTCAATAAACTCATCGCGCTGTGGGATGACAACGGCATTTCGATTGATGGCAAGGTTGTTGCGTGGTTTAACGAAGATACCCCCAAGCGTTTTGAAGCCTATGGCTGGAATGTGATTCGGGGGGTTGATGGCCACAATGCCAGCACCGTTGCAAACGCGATTACCAGTGCAAAGCAAAGCGATAAACCCACCTTAATTTGTTGCAAAACGGCAATTGGCCAAGGCTCACCGAATATGGCGGGCAGCGATAAAGTGCACGGCTCTCCACTCGGTGCTGATGAAATCGCTGCTACGCGCAAGGCCTTGAACTGGACCACACCACCCTTTGAAGTGCCCGAGGATTTGTACTTGGCCTGGGATTTTCGGGGGCGCGGCCAAACTATTCAAGGGCAATGGAATGCGCGCTTTGCTGACTATCAAAAAGCCCATCCTCGCTCAGCAGCTGAACTCGTGCGCCGCATGCGCGGCGATTTGCCATCGGACTTTGCAGCAAAACTGCAAGCGCTGCTCGCGCAATGCCAAGCCAAAGCGGAAACGATTGCGACGCGCAAGTCGAGTCAGAATGCGATTGAAGCATTAGCACCTGCCGTTCCAGAAATGATGGGTGGCTCTGCGGACTTAACCGGTTCGAACTTAACCAATTGGAGTGCATGCAAACCCGTACGTGCGAATCAGTGGGGTAATCACATTAACTATGGTGTGCGCGAGTTTGGTATGAGCGCGATCATGAACGGCATGGCATTGCATGGCGGCTACATTCCGTTTGGTGGCACCTTCCTGACCTTCTCGGATTACAGTCGCAATGCGCTGCGCATGGCGGCCCTCATGAAACTGCGCAGTATTTTTGTGTTTACCCACGACTCGATCGGCTTGGGTGAAGATGGCCCTACCCATCAGTCGGTGGAGCAGGTATCGAGTTTGCGTCTGATACCTAATTTAGCGGTATGGCGTCCTTGCGATACGACCGAGAGTGCGGTTGCCTGGGGCGCGGCGCTTGAGCGTCGGCACGGCCCTAGTGCATTGATTTTTAGTCGCCAAAACTGCCCATTTGTAGCGCGTTCGCCAAAACAAATCGAGAACATCGCACGCGGTGGCTATGTGGTGCACGAGCCCAGCAAGGCAGCCAAGGCGGTCATCATCGCGACCGGCTCTGAGGTCGGCTTAGCATTGCAAACGGCGCAGCAGCTAGCAAAAGAGGGCACATCAGTACGCGTTGTATCGATGCCGTCCACCAGCTACTTTGATCAGCAAGACGTGCAATACAAAGCCAGCGTATTACCGGCGGGTTTACCGCGCATTGCGATTGAGGCAGGTGTGACGGATTACTGGTGGAAGTATGGCTGCGTGGCAGTCCATGGCGTGGATACCTTCGGTGAGTCTGCGCCCGCGAATCAGCTATATGCGTATTTTGGTTTAACCGTTGATCAGATTAGTACCACGGTAAAGCAGTGCATTGCACAAGCGAAGTAAGAATTTACCGAAGTAAACACGATAGAAAAGAGTAGAGGAATAGCGATGGCAATTCGGGTTGCAATTAATGGGTATGGCCGTATTGGCCGCATGGTACTGCGTGCTTTATATGAGAGCCAGCCAAACTTAGATCGCCAGCGCGACATCAAAATTGTTGCCATCAATGCGATGGGTGATATTGATATCAACGCCCACCTCACACAATACGACTCAGCGCATGGCCGTTTCCCGGGTACGGTAACAGTGGATGGCGATCACATGGTGGTCAATGGCGATCGCATCAAAATGTATTCGACGCGCAATCCGCTGGAGACCCCATGGGGCCAGCATCAGGTCGATTTAGTGCTGGAGTGCTCGGGTAAATTTACCTCAAAAGAAAAGGCCATGGTACACATTCAGCAAGGGGCAAAAAAAGTATTGATCTCAGCTCCTGGCGAAAAAGACGTTGATGCAACCATCGTCTATGGCGTAAATCAAAAAGTACTTAAGCCCAGTGATGTCGTGGTCTCGAATGCCAGTTGCACTACCAACTGCTTAGCGCCTTTAGTCAAGCCCTTGCTCGATGCCATTGGCATTGAATCCGGTTTAATGACCACCATCCATGCCTTCACTAATGATCAGGTATTGACGGACGTGTATCACAAGGACATGCGTCGCGCGCGCTCTGCGTCAACTAGTATGATTCCAACCAAAACCGGCGCTGCCAAAGCAATTGGCATGGTTTTACCAGAGCTAGCTGGTCGCTTTGATGGGCTTGCAATGCGTGTGCCCATAATTAATGTATCGGTGGTTGATTTAACCTTTGTGGCTAAGCGCGCCACTAGCGTAGACGAGGTCAACGCGGTCCTGAAAAAAGCCAGCGAAGGCGAGCTCAAGGGTATTTTGGGCTTTAACATCTTGCCCCTGGTATCGATCGACTTTAACCACGACCCCCGCCCCAGTATTTACGACGCCAGCCAAACGCGGGTTTCGGCCGATGGCAAGCTGGTCAAAGTACTGGCTTGGTATGACAACGAGTGGGGGTATTCAGTGCAGATGCTCAATGCCGCTGAAGCATTGATGGCAGCCTAGGCAAAACAGCCAAACGGCGACTGCAATTGCTAAAAAAGGGGCTCTTTTGCCCCTTTTTGCATGAAACGGCTTATTTACGCTTGTGGGCGCAGTTTTTCTTTTGGCAATGCCCATACATGGCTAGGGAGTGCTCCTCAAGGGCAAAACCCAAGGATTTGGCGATCTCTTTTTGGCGCCGCTCAATCGCAGCATCGACAAATTCCTCTACGTGGCCACAGTCAAGGCAAACAAGATGATCGTGGTGCGTACCCTCATTGAGCTCATAAATTGCCCGGCTATCGCCTTTGCTGGACTCAAAATGACTGCGCAGCAAAAGGCCTGCCTGCTCAAACTGGGTGAGCACCCGATAGATCGTAGCCAGACCAATGTCTTTGTCTTCTTTGGCCATGGCCATGAAGATTTCTTCGGCACTGAAATGGGCGCCTGGATGCTGATGAAAAAAATCCAGGATCTGCATACGGGGAGCCGTGGCTTTGAGGCCAATATCCCGTAAATCGGCTGGGGAGGGGTTTTGGTTCATAGGCATCGATTGAGGGCTAAAATCAAGATCTTAATGATACGACTTGCCATGCAAAACTGCCTTTTACCGATAAGTAGCGTCCCAATGCGGGTTTTAAGCCCCGGCAAGCGATTGCTGCGCTGGTGCACGCTGGCTTCAATCGTATTGGTCGCCTTGATCGCAACCGGCTGCTCGACCAAGGTCGATGAAACCCAGCGGACGATAATGAACAGTATTTTTCGGCCCTATGTGCCGGATATTGTTCAGGGCAACTTTATTTCCAGCGAGCAATACGCCAAGCTTGAAGTTGGCATGAGCCGGGAGCAGGTGCGGCAAATTTTGGGCACCCCATTATTAGCCAGTTACTTTCATGCTAATCGCTGGGATTATGTATTTGAATTTAAACGCCTTGGTGAAAAAATCAGTAAAGAGCGGCGCGTGACGGTGTTCTTCGATGGCGATAAGGTAACGAAGTTTAATGGTGACGCATTGCCAACCGAAGTTGAGCTTGTTGCAGAAATCGACAACTATGCGAAGAACAGGCGCTCGTTCTGGGATATCGTCACTGGTCAAAATAAGGCTCCGATTACACCACCATTACAACAGCCCGAGCTATTGGTTCCAAGCAAGCCGAGTCCACCCATTCCGCCGAGCGGCCCCATCGTCACACCAGTCAAGTAAGCGGCGTTGATGCCGGGCCAGTAATGCCGAAGTGGAATTGTAAAAAATTAGTTAAGCAGAGTTAATTAAGCAAAGAGTGAGATTATGAAAATCGCAATCGCAGGAGCGAGTGGCCGAATGGGCCGAATGCTAATTGAGGCGGTATTGCAATTGCCGGATGCCACTTTAGTGGGCGCGCTGGATCACGCATCCTGTCCTGTTTTAGGTGAAGACGCTGGCGCCTTCTTGGGTAAAAAAACGGGAATAATGATTACGGCTGATCTGGAGGATAGTTTACGTGATGCCGACTACTTGATTGACTTCACCCGGCCCGAGGGCACGATGCTGCATTTAGCTGTCTGCACTGCCCACGGCGTCAAGATGATTATTGGCACGACTGGATTAAGTGCCGATCAAATAGCCCAACTGAAAACCGCATCAAGCAAGATTGCGATGGTGTTTGCTCCTAATATGAGTGTGGGGGTTAATGTCACCTTAAAGTTATTGGAGGTAGCTGCCAAAATACTGGATACGGGCTACGACATTGAGATCATCGAAGCGCACCACCGCCATAAGGTGGACGCGCCATCGGGTACGGCACTGAAGATGGGTGAAGTCATTGCCGGCGCCTTGGGGCAATCTTTGAACGACGTAGCGGTCTACGTGCGCGAAGGTCATACTGGTGAGCGCAAGTCTGGATCGATTGGTTTTGCAACCATTCGGGGCGGCGATATTGTCGGTGATCACACGGTGCTCTTTGCAGGCGAGGGTGAGCGCATTGAGATTAGTCATAAATCGTCTAGCCGTCAGTCCTATGCTCAGGGATCGATTCGGGCGGCACGCTTTTTAGAGAAAAAAACATCCGGTCTATTTGATATGCAAGACGTTCTTGGTTTGCGTTCATAAGCATTTAAAAAACACAAAGACAACATCAAGCGATTACAGCGAAAAGAGCCTTACACAATGAGTATGGAATACGACTACCGCAGCATTGAAGCGGCAGCCCAATCAGATTGGAATAGCAAAGACGTCTACCGCGTTACTGAAGATGCGGTCAATGCAGAAGGCAAGCCCATGCCCAAGTACTATGCTTGCTCGATGTTGCCTTACCCATCGGGTAAATTGCACATGGGCCATGTGCGTAACTACACCATCAATGATGTGATGGCGCGCCAATTGCGCATGCAGGGTTACAACGTACTGATGCCAATGGGTTGGGACGCGTTTGGTATGCCGGCGGAAAACGCCGCAATCCAAAATAAGGTACCGCCTGCCGAGTGGACCTATCAAAACATTGCGTACATGAAAAAGCAAATGGTCGCCATGGGCCTAGCGATTGATTGGTCACGCGAAATTGCTACTTGTAAACCGGATTACTACCGCTGGAATCAGTGGCTCTTTTTAAAGATGCTAGAAAAGGGCGTAGCGTACCGCAAAACCCAGGTCGTCAATTGGGATCCGGTCGATCAAACTGTCCTAGCCAATGAGCAAGTGATTGAAGGGCGCGGTTGGCGTTCCGGCGCATTGGTAGAAAAGCGCGAGATCCCTGGTTATTACTTGAATATCACTGCTTACGCAGAGCAACTCCTCACTGGTCTGGATGATTTAGGTTGGCCTGAGCGCGTCAAGACTATGCAGCAAAACTGGATAGGAAAAAGCCGCGGCGTTCGCTTTGCGTTTGATCATGTAATCAAAAATAGTGCCGGTGAACTGATTCAGGACGGTAAGTTGTACGTCTTTACGACGCGTGCGGACACCATCATGGGCGTGACCTTTTGCGCGGTGGCGGCAGAACACCCGCTTGCCACCGAGGCTGCGCGCACAAATCCTGCGCTTGCGCGCTTTGTTGAACAATGCAAAACCGGCAGCGTGATTGAAGCCGACTTGGCTACGCAAGAAAAAGAAGGAATGTTCACGGGTTTATATGTGACTCACCCCTTAAACAAAGAGCCTGTACCTTTGTGGGTTGGTAACTATGTGCTTATGAGCTATGGCGATGGCGCCGTGATGGGTGTACCCGCCCACGACGAGCGTGACTTTGCCTTTGCCCTCAAATACCATCTGCCGATTAAACAGGTGATTGCACTCACTGGTGAATCACCGATGTTTAATCCAACGCAGTGGGATGCCTGGTACGCCCAAAAAGAACAGGCGCAGTGCATTAATAGCGGCAAATACGATGGCCTCTCCGTTAGTGATGCGGTGACTGCGGTTGCTGCTGATTTGGCTGCGCAAGGCGCTGGCGAAATCAAAACCACCTACCGCTTGCGCGATTGGGGCATTTCACGGCAGCGTTATTGGGGTACGCCCATTCCGATTATTCATTGTGGCGATGAAGCCAATCCCGGTTGCGGCGCTGTCCCTGTTCCAGAAAAAGATTTGCCAGTGGTGTTGCCAGAAGATTGTGTTCCCGATGGCAGTGGCAACCCCCTCAATAAGCGCGCTGATTTTTTAAATGTGGCGTGCCCGAAGTGCGGCAGGCCAGCACGGCGCGAGACCGACACCATGGATACCTTTGTGGATTCTTCGTGGTATTTCATGCGCTACACCGGGGCAGATGCCAAGACCATGGTCGATCAGCGCAATCAATACTGGATGCCAATGGATCAATACATTGGCGGCATCGAGCATGCGATTTTGCATTTGCTCTATGCGCGCTTTTGGACCAAGGTGATGCGTGACCTCGATTTAATTACGTTTGATGAGCCGTTTGCGAATTTACTGACGCAAGGCATGGTTCTCAATGAAACGTACTACAGCGAAGACGCCAGCGGTAAAAAGACCTGGCTAAATCCCCTCGATGTGGAATTAAGCCTAGATGATAAAGGCAGACCGACCGGCGCCAAACTCAAGGCAGGAACTGGTATTGAGCTCAGCGGCAGCCCCATCACGATTGGCGGCGTTGAAAAAATGTCGAAGAGCAAAAACAACGGCGTTGATCCACAAGCACTGATTGATCAGTATGGCGCCGATACAGCCAGGCTCTTTACGATGTTTGCGGCGCCGCCCGAGCAGCAGCTCGAGTGGTCCGGCGCCGGCGTTGAGGGTGCTTCGCGCTTTCTGCGTCGGGTCTGGTCTTACTCAATGAGTCAGGCCGCTGCCATTCGATCAATTGCAGAATCCACTGCAGCTCTGCCAAGCGATCTGACTGAGGCCGAGCAAACCCTGCGCCGTGAAGTCCATACGATATTGAAGCAAGCCAATTTTGATTACCAGCGCCGCCAATACAACACGGTTGTTTCGGCTGCGATGAAAATGCTCAATACCTTAGAGCCAGTCAAGCTGAATGAGGGCAAGGACGGTAGCCCAGCGATTCGTCCGGTGGTTTTGCGTGAATGCATCGGCATCTTGCTGCGTATGCTCTACCCAGTCGTGCCACACCTGACACACCGCTTGTGGATCGAGATGGGTTACGTCGATGGCAGTAGCTTTGTTTTGGATGCGCCATGGCCCACAGTAGATGAAGCCGCCTTGGTGAAAACGGAGATTGATTTGGTATTGCAGGTCAATGGCAAATTGCGCGGTGCAATTACGGTCGCGGCCGATGCGAGTAAAGAGGCAATTGAGGCTGCTGCACTGCAAAGTGAAATCGTACTGAAGGCCTTAAATGGGGGATCACCCAAAAAAGTGATTGTGGTTCCAGGCCGCTTAGTTAATATTGTTGTTTAACGGAATAGAGGCACCATCATCAACTCCAAGATAAGCAATCCTGCAGCGAACCTAAGTGCAAAGGGCAAGAGCCCAATACCCAGTTTGGAGCGCCGCACCTGGCTTGGGGCCTTGATTGCGTTGCCGACCCTCTTCACCACGGCCTGCGGATTTAAATTGCGCGGTTCGGTGTCAATTCCATATAAGGTAATTGCGATTACCGGCAATCCATCGCCGCCGCTGCGAGCCGATATAGAAATGATTATTCTGACAGGCAGCGACTCTAAGGTTGCCAATAATGCCAAAGATGCTGATCTGATTTTAGAGATCATTAGTGAAGTCAATAGCCGTGAGATTTTGGCCTATAACGCCGCAGGTCAGATTTCAGCTTATCGACTCAATTCCAGGGTTGCATTTATGGCAACCGATCAAAATGGCGTGAATGTTGTTCCTGAATCGGAAATTTACGTTACCCGTGATATGGACTTTTCGGTCTCGACCGTACTGGCAACCGATGTACAGCAGCAGCAATTTACGAACGCGATGCGCATGGATTTATCCCTACAGATTCTGCGGCGCATTACGGCTGCTGCCAAACCTAGAATGACTTCACCTAGCGGCGCCAAGCCTGTCATGGGTAAGCCCTAAGCATGGGATTGCTTCACGAATGATGACGAGCGATGCGCTGCAAGCGCACATCAGCGGACTCAAATCCAGCCTAGCGCACTCTCCGGTCTATGTCTTTAGTGGGGATGAGCCCTTACTCATGATGGAGGCCATGGATCAATTGCGCTCCATCGCTCGAAAGCTAGGGTATACCGAGCGTGAGGTGTTGATGCATGAGCGCTATTTTGACTGGTCATCATTGCTCTCTGCTGGGCAAACTATGTCTTTATTTGGCGACAAACGCTGGTTGGAATTACGCATTCCGTCGGGTAAGCCGGGTCGCGATGGTGCAGAAGCGCTCAAGCAATTTGCTGCGCAAATCCAATCTCAATCCGCCGGTCATGATGGTCCCGACACCATCGTATGCATTGTGTTACCTAGACTTGATAGCAAAACCAAGACCTCAGCCTGGTTTAGTGCCGTAGAGGGTGTATCAATAGCAGTGCAAATTGACTCGATTGATCGCAGTCATTTATCGCTGTGGATAGCGCAGCGCCTTAAAAAACAGGGCCAGTCTGTAGAGTCCGGTTCGGCAGGTCAAGAAGCCCTAGAGTTTATCGCCAACCAAGTGGAAGGCAATCTGATTGCCGCCCACCAAGAAATCCAAAAACTGGGCTTGCTCTATCCCCAGGGCGCTTTGACGGAAGCGCAAATTCGCGAATCGATCCTCAAGGTAGCGCGCTACGATGTATTTCAACTCACCGAATCGATTTTAGCCGGTGATTTGGCCCGTTTAAACCGCATGCTCGATGGCCTGAAAGGGGAAGGCGAGCCTTTACCCCTCATTCTATGGAGCGTGACCGAGGAGCTTCGGATACTATCGAAGCTACAGGCTGCGAGTCAGCGTGGTGAGTCGGTGCAGCAGTTGATGCGCGCGAATCGCATCTGGGGGAATAAGGAAAAGCTATACCCCGGAGCCCTGCGCCGCGTGAATCCCATCAAGCTGCGGCGTGCTATGCAGGTTGCAGCGGGTTTAGATCGGCAGGCTAAGGGTTTATCGGCAGCAGACTTGCCTGCAGATCCCTGGGATGGATTACGTTTAGTAGGCAGTTTGTTGCGATAAATAGACCAAATAAATACAGTGGCAGAGTAAAAATGAGTACAGCGATTACCGAGATGATGCAGGCAGTAGGCAAAGAAGCAAGACAGGCTTCGCGGGCGTTGGCGCGCGCCAGTACCGAGCAAAAGAACCAAGCCCTCACCCATATCGCCCATTTGGTTCGCGAGCAGTCGGCCCGCATCTTAGAAACTAATACAGTGGATGTGGAGCGCGCCAAAAAGAGTGGGCACGATGCAGCCTTTATCGATCGTCTGACCATGACAGCCAAAACGGTTGAGTCGATGGCCTTAGGTTTAGAGCAAATTGTCAGCTTGGAAGATCCGATTGGCAAAATTAGTCCGCTTAAACGCCAAGCCTCTGGAATTGAGCTCGGGCAAATGCGTGTTCCTTTGGGTGTGATTGGCATCATTTATGAATCCCGTCCCAATGTGACGATTGATGCGGCCGCTTTGTGCCTCAAGTCGGGTAACGCTGTGATTTTGCGCGGCGGCTCGGAAGCGATTGATTCCAATACCCTCTTGGCGGGTTTGATTCAGCAGGGTTTGGCTGCGGCGAACTTGCCCGCCAATGCAGTACAGGTGGTGACGACTACGGACCGCGCTGCCGTCGGCGCCATGATCACCATGACCGAGTACATCGATGTGATTGTGCCGCGGGGTGGCAAGAGCTTAATTGCACGCCTGATGGTCGATGCAAGGGTGCCAATGATTAAACACCTCGATGGTATTTGCCATACCTTTATCGACCGCGATGCCGATCTCGATTTAGCCGTTACGGTTTGCGATAACGCAAAAACGCAGCGCTATGCACCTTGCAATGCGATGGAGACCTTGCTGGTGCATGAGGCTATTGCTACTGCGGTATTACCGCGCTTGTGTAAAATCTACCAGGACAAGGGCGTTGAGCTGCGGGTGGATAAAAAAACCCGTGCCACTCTTGAGCTAGCCGGTTTTCATAATTTGGTGGACGCAACAGAAGACGATTGGACCACTGAATACCTTGCGCCGATTTTATCGATTAAGACCGTGGGCTCGCTAGATGAAGCGATGGACCACATTGAACACTATGGCAGTAAGCATACCGATGCCATTATTACGACCAATACAGCGGCAGCAGACCGTTTCTTGCGTGAGGTCGATAGCGCCAGCGTGATGGTTAACACCAGTACTCGCTTTGCAGATGGCTTTGAATATGGCCTTGGAGCAGAGATTGGTATCTCGAATGATAAGCTGCATGCACGCGGCCCGGTTGGCTTAGATGGTTTGACTTCACTGAAGTACATTGTGATGGGCCATGGGGAAATTCGAAGCTAATTAAATCGGTATAGTATTTAGCATTGAACTAAGGCAATGCCGCTTTAGTAAACGAACAAAGGGGATAAAAATGGGTGACGCGTATCTTTGGACGAAAACATTCCACATTGTTTTAGTGGCGTCGTGGTTTGCGGGCCTCTTTTATTTGCCACGTATTTTTGTCAATATGGCGCAAGAGACTAATCCGGAAGTCAATGCCCGCCTTTTGGGCATGGCCGATCGCCTCTTTCGGTTTATGACCATTTTGATGGTGCCCGCGGTAGTGCTGGGCGTCGTTCTTTGGCTTCACTTTGGTATTGGCCGCGGCGCCGGCTGGATGCACCCTAAATTACTTTTTGTGCTGATCATTTTGGGATACCATCATTCGTGCTACACCTTGCTGAAAAAATTCCGGGCAGGTAAAAATAAGCGCAGCCACGTTTGGTTCCGTTGGTTTAATGAAGTGCCGGTGGTCTTGCTGGTCATCATCACTGCCATCGTCGTCATTAAGCCCTAAGCAAATCGCTACTCATCCCCCATTATTTTCTAGGCTTTCTTCATGCGATTTTTTGTAGTGTGTCCCGGCGGATTGGAGACGGTCTTAGCGATTGAGTTGCGGCAGATTGCCGAGCGCCCTGAAGTCAAAGCCCAAGGCGCTTGGGTGATTGATCCAACGCCAACCAGTCCTACGGGTGGTGTTGGTTTGGCCGGCCCCTTATCAGCTGCCATGGCCCTCAATTTGCATTCACGAATTGCCAGTCGCGTGCTCTTGCAAATGGCTGAGACCACTTACCGCCAAGAAGAGGATTTGTATCGCTTGGCGCATGGCTTGGCGTGGGAGGAGTGGTTTAGTCATACGCAAACCCTGCGGGTCGATGTCACCGCGCATCGCTCGCCACTCAAGAGCTTAAATTTTGCGACCCTGAAAATCAAAGACGCGATTGTTGATCGCTTGCGTGAAGTCTCGGGCGATCGCCCCTCGATTGATACGGCCTTTCCGGATGTGCGCGTGCAAGCGCATTTAACCGCTACCCATGTGTCGATTTATTTGGATACGTCGGGTGAGGCTTTATTTAAACGCGGCTGGCGCGATGAAAAGGGCGATGCCCCTTTAAAAGAAAACCTGGCTGCGGGCATTCTTGCTTTAACTGGTTGGCAGCCAAAGCAGCCTTTATTTGATCCGATGTGCGGTAGTGGTACCTTTTTAATCGAGGCGGCGCAGATTGTCATGGGTATTCCGTCGGGTGCGATTCGGGCAGGCTTGTATGACGAGGCAGGCAAAGAATCAACGCCCACACGCTTGGCGTATCGACCTCTAGTCACTTCCGTGCATGGCTTTGGGTTTTTGCGTTTGAAACCATTTACGGTGGGCGCTGAACAGAAAAAGTGGCAAGCCCAGAAAGATGCCGTACTCGCAGAAATACTAGAGCGGCGTAAGGCCTTTCCTGATGCGCAGTCATTGCGCATCAGCGGTAGCGACATTAATGAAAAACTGGTCTCGATGACCAAATCCAATTGGCAGCGTGCGCAATTGCCTGGCTTACCTGTGGTTCGTCAGGTCGATGCCTTAGCAGCCAAGCCGTCGATGATTGCCAGCGATGCATCTAGCGAGCCTGGCTTGCCTGGATTAGCTTTACTCAATCCGCCCTACGGACAACGCTTGGGCATGAAAGGTGGCCGGGGTGATGATCGCGATCCAGCTCAGGACCGCTATGACGATGAGGGTTATGGCGAGGATAATGTAGACCCATACAGCCACAATATTGAGACCGGACGCCAGAGTGCCAAGCGTTCTAGCCGTGAGTCATTAAAGCGCTTGCAGGCTGAAGAAGAAATCGACCCTACCTTTTTAGAGTTCATGAAGCAGTTTGGCCAGCATCTGAAAGATGCCTTTGGTGGCTGGCATGTCTTTATTTTGACGGCGGATATGGCATTACCAGGGCAGTTGCGGATCAAAGAGTCACGCCGTACCCCGCTCTTTAATGGCCCGCTTGAATGCCGTTTGTTCCGCTTTGAAATGCGTTCCAAAGCGGAGCGTTTGGAGTCTTCTAGTAAGCCGATTTAGAATCAAAAAACAAAGATATGAAGTTCGCCATAAAAAAGTAGACAGAAAGATAAAACGCCATGGAATTGAAAACCTATATGTGCCTGATTTGCGGATGGGTGTATGACGAGGCTGCTGGTTTGCCCGATGAAGGCATCGCGCCAGGAACGCTGTGGAAAGATGTCCCCATGAATTGGACTTGCCCTGAATGCGGCGCGCGCAAAGACGATTTTGAGATGATGGCTATTTAATTTCCTTTTACACTTTTCAGCATCAGACTAATTAATCAATAAAGCAGATGAGAGTCACATGGGCCTAAACGAAACTATATTCGAGCGTGCACAAAAAACCATTCCAGGCGGCGTGAACTCCCCTGTTCGGGCATTTCGTCAAGTGGGCGGTGCACCGCGCTTTATTAAGAAGGCGCTAGGCCCCCACTTTTGGGATATTGAAGACAAACGTTACGTTGACTTGATCATGTCCTGGGGTCCCATGATTGCGGGGCATGCCAATCCAGAAGTAGTTGAGGCAGTGCAGCGAGCAGCCACCCTGAGTTTTAGTTACGGCGCTCCCACGGTTGGCGAAATCGAATTGGCTGAGCGCATTTGCGCAATCATGCCCAGTGTTGAGCAAATTCGAATGGTGTCGAGTGGAACAGAGGCGACGATGAGCGCCCTGCGTTTAGCGCGCGGCTATACCGGACGTGATTTGATCATTAAGTTTGAGGGTTGTTATCACGGCCATGCCGATAGCCTCCTAGTAAAAGCCGGATCGGGTTTACTTACTTTTGCTGATTCAACTCAAAATGCACCTTCATCGGGTGGTGTTCCTCAGGATTTAGTGAAACACACCTTAGTGCTGCCCTACAACGATACGGCTGCGATTGAAGAAGCCTTTAAATTGCGCGGCGATCAGATTGCGGCCGTGATCATTGAGCCCATCGCGGGCAATATGAACTTGATTAAAGCCAAACCGGAATTTTTAGCAGCGATAAGGAAGTTAACCCAGCACCATGGCAGTGTTTTGATTTACGACGAAGTCATGACGGGTTTTCGGGTGGCGCTCGGCGGAGCGCAAAGCTTGCAAGGCATCGCCCCAGATCTGACTTGCCTGGGTAAAGTAATGGGCGGAGGTATGCCCATGGCAGCCTTTGGCGGCAAAAAGGAAATCATGCAAAAGTTGGCCCCCTTGGGTAATGTCTACCAAGCCGGCACCCTGTCTGGCAATCCGGTTGCGGTTGCGGCAGGGATGAAGACCTTGGAGATTATTTCGCGGGATGGCTTCTTTGATTGCCTTTCCGGCCAAACTAGCAAGCTAATGGCAGGCCTGAAACAGGCAGCAGATGCAGCGGGCATCCCATTCTCTATTGATAGCGTGGGCGGTATGTTTGGTTTTTACTTTACCGACGAGGTGCCGACATCATTTGATGCTGTGACTAAAAGCAATATCGATGCATTTAAAGTGTTCTTTCATGCAATGCTGGATGAAGGCGTCTACTTGGCTCCATCAGCGTATGAGGCTGGTTTTACTTCGATAGCGCATGATAATGCGGTATTGGAGGAAATCATGACTGCGTCCAAGAAAGCGTTTGCCAAACTGAAATAGCTACTCGGCAAGACTGCAGGCTCACATCCGTAAGGGATGGTCGTAGCCCGTTACCTGTACGATGCGGCATTTGTTTGAACGACTTTTCGCAGCAAAGTCAGGAACCTCAACTGCAGTGAGTTTGCCGCCCCAGACGCAGCCTGTATCTAGGCCGGTTACCTTGGGTTTTTGAATCAATCCAAGCGTAGACCAATGTCCAAAAATGACATGTACATTTGCAGTCTTACGCTGCTTAATCTCAAACCACGGCAAATACCCTTTAGGGCTCGCATCTAACCCTTCTTTACTCTCAAATTCCATTTGGCCCTTGGGGGTACAAAAACGCAGCCGTGTTAGGGCGTTGGTGATCACACGCAGGCGATCATATCCTTTTAAGGAGTTACTCCACTTGGTTGGCGTGTTGCCATACATCTCGGCCAAAAAACGTTTGTAAGACGATTTACGCAATGCCTTCTCTACTTCATGGGCGCACTCCAGGGTTTGGCTTAAGTCCCAATCAGGTAGTACGCCAGCATGCACTAGTAAAGCCTGGCCATTACTCAGCGCCATCGGCCGATGGCGTAGCCAATCAATCAGTTCTGCTCGGTCTTTGGCTTTTAAGATGCCATCGAGCGTATCGAGTGGGCGTGATCCCCGTAAACCCGCATCGCGTGCTAACAAGTTGAGGTCGTGATTGCCCAAGATGCATTCTGCAATGCCCTGCTCTTGCAGTTTTTTGAGGCGACGCAATGTGCCTAAGGAATTCGGGCCTCGATTAACGAGATCACCCAAACAAATCAATTTCGATTTCTTGGGTAATTTGGCAATCAGTGCATCGAGCTGGGTTAAGCAACCTTGCACATCGCCGATAGCGTAAACGGATGACATGGACAAAGTGTAGTGGATTAACGGGAAATCGTTTAACCAATCAGTCAGTCAGGAGTACTTACCTTCTTCACCACGCTGTAACGCACCAAGGTTTCTTTACGGGCCTCGTCGTGATTTACGATCGGTAGTGGATAATCGCGGCCAAGCAAAATACCAGCGGCTTCTAATTCAATATGACCCGTCTCCCATGGCGCATGAATCGATTTATCCGATAGCTTCTCTAACGCTGGGATATAGCGCCGAATGAATTTACCTTGCGGATCAAAGCGCTGCGATTGGGTAGTGGGGTTAAAGATGCGAAAGTAAGGCTGTGCATCGCACCCGGAGGAAGAGGCCCATTGCCATCCGCCGTTGTTCGACGAGAATTCGAAGTCATTGAGGTGCTTTGCAAAATAGGCTTCACCCCAGCGCCAATCAATACCCAAGTCTTTCGTTAAGAAGCTAGCCACAATCATGCGCAGGCGATTGTGCATGTAGCCACTTTGATTCAGTTGGTGCATGGCTGCATCAACTAAGGGGTAGCCCGTTTTGCCATCACACCAGGCCCCAAAGCGTTTCTTTGCAAGGGCGCCACTCTCCCAACGAATGCCATCGTAATCCGGTTTAAACGAAACCCCCTTTGCTAAGCGGGGGTGGTTCGCCAGAATCATGAAATAAAAATCGCGCCATATGAGTTCACTAAGCCAGATGGTTGCGCCCATGCTACCGGCTAGCATGCGCCGGTGGGCCTCACGCACCAATCCCCGAATCGACAACATGCCAAAGCGCAAGTGGGTCGACAAATAACTCACACCCTTGATTGCTGGAAAATCACGGCCAATTTGGTACTGATCAATACGCGTGAGGAATTCCTCTAAAAAAAGTGTGCCGCCCTCAGAGCCCGGGGGGAGGTAGGTTTCAATTCCGGTTGCGCAAAAGCCCATTGACTCAAGCGATGGAATACCCAAATCCAATTTTTTTGGGATCGCTGCAAACTGCCCCGCTTTAGGGGTACATGCCCGGGGTGCAAGATCGCTTTCAAGAAGCCGCTTGAGCCAGGCATTTTTATAGGGTGTAAATACTGAAAACACCGTACTCGAATTGGTCAGCACTTCCTGCTTCTCAAAGATGACTTGATCTTTAAACGAGGCAAAGCCAATCCCCTGTTTTGCAAGGGTAGCAGCAATCGCCGCATCACGGGCAATCGCGGAGGGTTCATAGTCTTGGTTTACTAGGACGCTTGCAACACCCAGCTCACGTGCGAGTGTTGGGATGCACTCCCTTGGGTCGCCATAGCGCACAATAAGACCGCCTCCGAGTTGGCGTAACTCGGCATCGATTTGTTCAATGCCCTGCCAAATAAAGTCAACGCGTCGATCGGCCGTGGGTTTAGTGTCGTCGGCCTCAAGGGGGTCTAGAATGGTTTTATCAAATACAAAGGCGAGCCAAACCGCTTGATTTTCCTGAAGGGCGTGGCTTAGGGCGGTCTGGTCATAGAGACGTAAATCACGGCGCAACCAAACCAAGGCTGTTGAAGGGTTTTTCATAGTCCGTTATCTTAGGTTGTAATTGAAAAGGATGCTTAAAAGCAATTGAATTCGCTGTACGACTCCCTTGCAATAGCGTCGCTCTAAGCCGTTTGGGAGCAAAACGGGCTGTAGGCTAGGAGCTTGCTGGTAATTCGGTAAAATAACATCAAATGTCGCCTTCAAAGCCAAATCCAAGCGCAATACCAGGCGCTGCCTCCGAGGCCGTGGCCAGCGGAGCCGGTCCTGGTTCTGCCTCGATGTATTCTGCGACCTTTTTAGCTAATCAATTGCTCCTCGCCATGCCGGGCATGCTGGACGACAATTTTGCCGGTTCACTCATTTACCTGTTTGAGCACAACGAAAAGGGCGCAATGGGCTTGGTGGTGAATCGTCCTACCGATACCCAGTTATCGACCTTGCTCGAGAAGATTGAGCTGCAATCGGAAATTAAGCCCATTGCCGATCAAGTGGTGTACTTTGGCGGCCCCGTGCAGGTTGAGCGGGGCTTTGTCTTGCATGAATCAGCTGGTGCGGCGTATAGCTCCTCTTTAAGCGTGCCTGGTGGTTTGACGATGACGACCTCAAAGGACGTTCTGGAGGCGGTTGCTGGCGGCGGCGGGCCAAAGCGCTTCATCATGACTTTAGGTTATTCAGGTTGGGGCGCCGGTCAATTGGAAGAAGAGATTGCACTCAACGGCTGGATTAATGTGGCCTTGAGCCGTCAACGCATGGCGGACATTATTTTTGCAACGCCCGCAGCCCTGCGCTATGAGCGCACCATGCAAGCCTTGGGCTTTGACCCATCGCATTTGTCTGGCGAGGTAGGGCATGCCTAAACCGATGACGGTTTTGGCTTTTGACTACGGAACACGGCGTATTGGTCTAGCAGTCGGTAATTCGATTACGGCTTCAGGCCAGGCTTTACCCGTCATTGCAGCAAAAAAAGATGGCGGTCACTTTACGCAGATAGCGGCACGCATTGCCGAGTGGGCGCCCGATCACCTCGTGGTTGGCTTGCCATGCCACCCCGATGGTGCTGAGCATGCGATGACAGTAAAGGCGCGGCGCTTTGGCCAACAGTTGCAGGGGCGCTTTGGAATTCCGTTGACCTGGGTAGATGAACGCTATACCTCAGCTGTTTTAGAGTCAGACCCGACGATGCGGGACCAGCTAGATTCAGAGGCGGCGCGATTAATTTTGGAGCAGTTTTTTTTAGAGCAGGCGGCGCCGCAGAGCCATTCGCTGGGATGAGGGTGAAATACCCAGCAAAACCCGCCGGTCATGCTGAGGTGGTCTTAAAATAACCCGCAACGGAAACACAGTAGTTAAGGACAACGACGATGAATGCTGAACTGCTGTACAACAAGTTGCTTGCCACACTGCAAGCGCAGCTCGCGGCAGAGCAGCCAATTCAGCTTGCTGGGCTTGCCGTTGGTGGCGCTTGGATTGCGGAGCGCTTGGCGCGCGATTTAGGCTTAGCCCACTATGGCGTGATTAATGTGGCTTTTCACCGAGACGATTATGCGGAAAAAGGCTTAAATGCAATTCGCTCTGCAGAAACGCTGAGCACCCATCTTCCCTTTGAGGTCAACGGTGCGCACATCGTACTAATCGATGATGTATTGCTGACGGGTCGAACCGTGCGCGCAGCTCTGAATGAACTATTTGATTTTGGCAGGCCAGCTGGTGTGGAGTTAATGGTATTGGTTGATCGCGGGGGGCGCGAGCTACCGATCGCAGCGAATTTTGTTGGTGAGCATATGCAACTGCCACCAAATCAAATTTTGGCCTTAGAAAAAACCCCGCAGGGTGGCTTTGAATTTATTCTTGAGGAGCGTGCAGCATGATTCAGACGAATAGCGCGGGCCAGCTCACCCACCTGTTGACGCTCGAAGGCATGCCGAAAGAGCAAATTGTGCACATATTGGATACGGCGCAGCAGTTTGTCAGCATTTCGGATCCAACGCGTGAAGTAAAAAAAGTACCACTGCTGCGCGGCAAGAGCGTCTTTAATCTCTTTTTTGAAAATTCCACGCGTACCCGAACGACCTTTGAGATTGCCGCCAAGCGCTTATCGGCCGATGTGATTAATTTGGATATCTCGACTTCTTCGACCACCAAAGGCGAGAGTCTGATGGATACGATCGATAATTTAATTGCTATGCAGGCTGATATCTTTGTGGTGCGTCACAGCATATCGCGAGCGCCGATTGAGATTGCCAATCATGTTCCAGAGTACGTGCACGTGATTAATGCAGGCGATGGCAGCCATCAGCACCCCACCCAGGGTTTACTGGATATGTTTACGATGCGTTACTTTAAACAGGACTTCACCAAACTCAAGGTCGCAATTGTGGGCGATATTGCCCATAGCCGCGTTGCTAAATCGAATATTCATGCGCTCACGGCGCTGGGCTGTACCGACATTCGGGCGATTGGCCCAGAAAGCCTATTGCCAAGTGATTTGGATATGCTCGGCGTGAAGGTGTATCACAGCATGGAAGAGGGTTTGCGCGGCGTCGATGTGGTGATGACCCTGCGCATTCAGAAAGAGCGCATGGAGGCGGGTAAGGTGCCCGAAGGAGCCGCATTTTTTCAGCAGTTCGGCCTTACACCTGCGCGCTTGGCGCTGGCCAAGTCCGATGCGATTGTGATGCACCCTGGCCCCATGAACCGCGGCGTCGAGATTGATTCGGCGGTGGCCGATGGCGCGCAGTCCGTGATTCTGAAACAAGTGACCTTTGGAATTGCAGTGCGCATGGCAGTGATGTCGATAGTGGCTGGCAATTAATCCGCACTACTAGGGACCGATGCCGAGTTCAACTACGAAGAAGCGCTGGCTGATTCTGTCGCATGCATTCAATATGGATGGGAGGGCAGCCAGTCAAACCATCACCGATAAAATCCCATATTTTTTGGATGCTGCAATAGAGCCAACGGTGTTGAGTTCAATCACTGGTATTCAAGACAAGCGCTTTGCGCATCGGCAGTTTTTGGCTTGGGGGCCCGCTGCCTTTCGCTTTGACTTTCGGCACTGGATAGCAAACCAGTATGGCCGAGGATGGATTTATAAAGTCGTGACGCCGCTAGTATCCATCGTGCTCGCCCCCTTTATTGCGATCGAAAAGGGCTTATTGGGGTATTCCAGCCAATGGTCTTGGGCGATGCCGGCATTCATGCACGGCCGTAAACGCATTCGCGCACAGCAAGTGGATCTGGTTTATTCCACTGGGGGAGCATGGTCAGCCCACTTAGCGGGCTTGTGGCTGAAAAAGGCAACGGGCGTGTATTGGATGGCAGAGATTCATGATCCACTCGTTATCCGCAGCAACCCAGATGATCTGGGTTTTGCAAGGCCACAGAATCGAGATGCTCGGTTACGGCAGTGGCTGGAGGCGCAAATCTGCCAACATGCGGATTTAGCCTGGTGGTTTACCGACGGCGCCGTTCATTACGCGCAGTTGCGCAACCCCCATTTAAATCAAGCGGGGAACGCGATGGCGGCCATGGTCATTCCGGGGGCAGAGCCACCGACTACTGCTATTGGCAAGGGCGAGGCAAATCAGCCAAATCCGCCTGCAGCCACGCATGCGTATGGCAAGCACTTTAAGATTAGCCATTTCGGCTCTTTGGCAAACAATCGCTCAATCTCCACGGTCTTGCATGCACTGCCGACTTTGTTTGATCAATACCCCGAAGCACGCGGCGTGCTTCGAATTGATGTCTATGGCGCCAAGGTGGATACGCTCACAGCAGAGGCGATCGCGCAATACGGTTTTGAGGATGTCGTGAATGAGCACGGCCGTATTGAAAAAGACCCGGTAACTGGGCGATCCGGGCGCGAACGCATTGCCGAGCGCATGCAGGCGGCCGATGTGCTGTTATTACTGCATGGCGATGATGAGTGGTGCTCGGAGTACATTCCTTCCAAGATGTACGAGTACTTTTGGATGGGCCGGCCCATTTGGGCGATTACCCACCGCAATCCGCAGATGAACCAATTACTAGAAGAACGCCATGCCTACATTAGTGCTGCTGATGATTCATCGTCGATAGATCAGACCCTGGAGCGGCTGTGGTTAGACTGGCAACAACAAAACCTCGCACCATTGGCCTGGCAGCCAATTGGAGTCGATCAGGCAGCCAAAAGAATCTTACAATTGGCAGTGGGATTTCAGTAATACTGTCTCGATTCCTAACCCAACGGAGTGCAGCGCTTACCCATGACTACATCACCCCTACGCAATCTGGTTCTATACAGCTGCACCTTTAGAAAAGATCTATTGCGCACAGTCAAGTTAGCGCAGAGCATTCAAAAACACAATACCACCCGCATTCCGTTTTATGTGTCGGTTCCAGAAGAGGATGTATCGCTCTTTCAGGAGCACTTGGCACCATTTGAGGCGATGGTCTTTAATGAAAAAGAGATTTTTGAGAAAAATCCTAAATTAGATATAGAGCGCCTATATCAAATTCGGGGTGGCCTGCGTCAGCAGGTGATCAAGTCTGAGTTTTGGCGCCTGGGTCTCTCTGAAAATTATTTGGTACTGGATGCGGATTGTATTTTTATTCGCGACTTTGATGAGCGCGACTTTATTGCCTACGACACTGTTCCATATTCCGTCATACATGAAGGCAGGGATATGCTGCAGGCAACCGATCGGTTTGGCCCCAAGCAAATCCGAGGGCATTTCTTAAATGACCGTGAGCCGATTAAAGCGGCATTAGGCAGAACCGGGGTGACCTATGATTTTGGCTACGCGCCGTTCTTATGGAGTTCTGCAGTATGGCAATCCTTGGATGAAAATTACCTCACACCAAACCAAATGAATTTTTTAGATGCGGTTGAGCTCTGCGGTTCTGAGTTCACTTGGTACGGTGAATCGCTGGTGAACTTTAGGGCAATTCCCATTTATCCGCGCGAGCAACTTTTTAAGCATTACCACTATGAGCATCAATTGTGGGCAGATCAGCTGCTGGGCTATACAGAAAAAATCCTTGCCAAAGATTATTTGGGCGTGGTCTATCAATCCAACTGGGAGAGTTGGGGCGACTATGGCCCCAGCACTAAAAAAGTAAGCTCGCAACTACTGCGGTCTGCCAAGCGTGTAGTGAAAAAAATAGCCTTTAAATTGCGCGTGCTCCCCCGAATACTGCGATGAGCGGAACCTTGCTAGACTTATCCGCGGTTACCTTACTTTGCGTTGAGACTAGGGATCCGGCACTAGCCCACTTTGCTATTCAAAAATGCACTGATCAGGCCCGCTTTAACCGGGTTGTGTTGATCACTGATCTTGCTAAGCTTGGGAATCCGCTCAAAAATTCACTCAGTAATCCGAGAGATAAACAGGAAATAACGCAAGGGGTTGAAAGGTTACATGGCATTGAATACGTTCAGGCTCCCCCGATTAAGACAACCAAGGATTATTCGAATTTCCTTTTAACTGGGCTGCGGCAATATGTCTCTAGCTCCCACGTTTTAATTATTCAATGGGATAGCTTCATTATTCATCCAGAATTGTGGACAGACGATTATTTAAAATACGATTACATTGGTGCCGTATGGCCACACCATCCTAAAACGCCAGTTGGTAATGGCGGGTTTTCACTCCGGTCGGTAAAGTTGCTTGATGCACTGTTAAGCCCACAGGTTCCCAAGCGCCATCCAGAAGATATTTGCATCTGCATTGACAACCGAGAGCGCTTAGAGAAGGAGTTTGATATTCGATTTGCACCCACTGCAGTTGCGGAAAAATTTGCTGTGGAGCGCGGCGACTGGTATCCTGCATTTGGCTTTCATGGCTTTTTTAATTTTGCACGCGCGCTAAATCATGAACAGCTTTCTCATTTCCTGGGCATATTGCCGGATGAATACCTAGGCGCAGTTGATACATACGACCTGATCAATGACTTGCTAAGCAACAAAGGCAACTACGCAGTAGCCAACACGATTTACAAAAAAACAAAATTTACGTGGAAAATGAGAAGACAATACATCCATACTTTTTTTAAATTAATTTTTAGGAAGAATTAAAAGTGGCCACATTGCCTGCCATCAAGCCATTTTTTAAAAAATTCAATGGCTTAATTATTGTATTGATAAGCTCACTTTTATTGGGCATTTGGGCTGTTGAGAGCACTATCGCATTGCGAAATATTTTGCTGTGGGTTGGCGGAATAGCATCACTCTACTACTGGTTTCATTTTTACGTAGAGCTGAAAAAAAAGAAAATACAACTGCATTTGCATTTCTTAGTCGACCTAGCCATTGGTCTTGTTGCGGCGATGATGGTGTGGGTACTGGTGCATTACCTTTTTTTTACAATTGACCCGATACGCCAGTTGCATGAGCTAAAAAGTACTTGGGTGCGGGCATGCCTTGCCATTGCACTTGGCTCTGCCACGGGACTCTGCCTGCTGAGGAATAGACGGTATTTACCCATCTTGTGGCTGGGCTTGCTTTGCAGTTTTTTTGTGTTGATTTATCAATACATCCCCAAAGCATTACTGAATAACAGTTTTTTTGGTACCGACTACTACGGCGACTATATTTACTGGGCCAAGTTTAACGGCGTACTCGCCGGCACACTGCTGATTGCAGGTCTTTTGGGTTTATTGATTGACCAATTCGTGTCGGTGCCCAGGCGCTCTAATTTAGGCAATACCTTGAATCAGCAAAAATTTATCGCCGAAAATAGCGCGCAGACGAATGTGTTTGCGGCCCCAGAAGGGCAGCAAGATTACCGCATTCCAGCATATTCATTACTGGGTATTTTTGTTGCGATTTACTCGTTCGTTTTTATTTTTGATGCAAAGGCAGGGGTTGGTCTGGCGATCATATTAATTGTGTTTTGGATTGGATTTGGCCTCATTCACTTACTAAAGAATGCCAATCACCCGCTCCATCGGGGTTCTATTGCTAGCATCAGCAGGAAGGCCCTGCTTTTCTTTATGCTGATATTGGCGGTACTGACACTGTTGACATACAAGCACACGAAAAATAATCCGGGCTGGGAAAACTTGTTTACGGACATTGCGATTTCAGCGGATGTTGAAAAATACACCAATTGGCATAATCCAGTAAAACTCGGCTACCCTTTGCGCGAGAGTGGCGAATCGGTTCGACCCAACACCTATGAGAGGGTCTCGTGGGGGGTAGTGGGATTGCAACTGATCCAAGAGCAGCCGCTCGGTTATGGTGTTTTTCGATCCTTTGCACAGCAATTGCGCGGAAAAGTGGATAACTTTACAAGCGCGGTATATACCCATTCCGGTTGGATTGATCTTGGCCTTGCCTTCGGGGTTCTTGGGCTAGTTCTATTGCCCTTTGCCCTCATGCTGCTACTGCTCAATGCCATTCTGACGGGGCGCCACCCGTTTCGTGGAACCATCATCAGTATGTGTGTTGCCTTGTTGGTTTTATACAGCGTTGGAGAATACGCGTTTCAACACGGCATAGAAATACTATTGTTTTTTTGTGGACTCTTACTGGCGCTATCGATGTGGACGTATCGCAATTCAGAATTAGATAATCTTTACCAGGCCTAGCTCCACTTCAATTCGCCCGCTAATCTGTTTGATTGAGGATTAACTGTGCTCTATTACCGAATTGAAGTAAAAGGCGGTATTCCGTTTCGGCTGAATATTGCTCATATAAATTAAGTAGTTGCAGTTGATACTCCTGGCTAACAAGGATGTGTTGAAGATGGCTTAGGGTATTTTTTACTTTACAAACAAAATCAACTAAGTCACCACAATACACTTCGTTAAACGTGGGCAACTTAAAATATTCTTTGGCCGCCTCGCCGGTATAGCCAACAACTAAATTACCAGCCATTGCTGCCTCGATTGGAGGCAATGCAAAGCCTTCAGCCTCGCAAAAAGATAAGAAGATTGAACTTTCTTTTAAAAGTGCAACGACCTCTTTTTCGGACTTATTATCGATTGCGATTAGTTTCCAGTCTTGTGGTAGAGCCTGCTCTAAAAAAAAGTGAATCATTTCAGCGTGTCTAGCCAGTTTCCTTGGCATATAGGTAATAATTTTTTTCTTTGGTGGGCGCTGGCCTTTAAATTCGTCAGGGATGTTTGGTATGACCCTACAAATTTTGTTTTGATTGAGGCTTGGAAAGGATAATTTGAGAATCTCCGTTGTATCTTCTGAAATTGACAGTATTAAATCTGCTTTTTCATATACCGTATTTAGTAATGCAATATTTTTTTTGCCGCCTTGATGAATCATGTATCCATTTTGTACAAAAATGCCGTACCTTAAGTTTCGCTGAATGCATTGAGATCCGATCTGATTTGCCCATACCTCTGGAATGACAATGAAATCTGTTTTTGGATCAAAGCGTGTTTTTTCATACATCTCATGTTTTTTACGAAACAGCTTTCTTTTTCCGCTGCGAATAGTGGCATTGTGTTCGAACCAATTACAGGAAAAGGCAGCATCCTCAGGATGAAAAACGGAACTAGCAATTCCAGCCCTATTTAACATTTCAGAGTGGCGGTAAATTACTTTGATTCCGCCAATTGGTATATTGACGGCTGGAGATAAGTAAACAATTTCCATTTATAGTTTTTTCGGTATTCTGATTTCGTAAATAGGTAACCATGTTGGTGTCAAACTCAATCAATGCATTTTAAGGCTAAAGCATGAGTCTGCATAAGCCTATAATGGCCTATTCCAAATTTGTAAAAAGTTTTCGGGTATGCCATATCAATCTAATGCAGGAGCCATCAATTGATACTGATAACGGGTGGAGCAGGTTTCATCGGCGGTAATTTTGTCTTAGATTGGCTCGCTGATCCGACAGCAGAAAGTGTTGTCAATCTAGATAAATTAACCTATGCCGGCAACTTAGCTACTTTAGAGGCGCTTGAGGGCGACTCCCGCCATACCTTTGTGCGGGGCGACATCGGCGATCAGCAGTTGGTTACCGATTTGCTAAAAAAACACCAGCCGCGTGCCATCGTGCATTTTGCTGCTGAGAGCCACGTTGATCGCTCGATTCATGGTCCAGCCGAATTTGTACACACCAATATTGTGGGCACGTTTAATTTGCTGGAATGCGCAAGGACCTATTGGAATGGGCTAGATGAAAGCAAAAAAGCAGGCTTTCGCTTTCATCATGTTTCGACGGATGAGGTGTATGGCTCCTTATCAGCAAGTGATCCGGCATTTACAGAAACCCATCCCTATGAGCCCAACAGCCCGTACTCCGCTTCAAAAGCGGCGTCAGACCATTTGGTGCGGGCCTGGTTTCATACCTATGGCTTGCCCGTAATCACCAGCAATTGCTCGAACAATTATGGACCGTACCACTTTCCAGAAAAGCTGATACCACTCGTGATTCTCAACGCCCTAGGCAATAAGCCATTACCGATTTACGGCGATGGACAGCAAGTGCGGGATTGGTTGTACGTCGGCGATCATTGCGCCGCCATTCGGGAAGTGCTGGCTAAAGGCAAGTTAGGTGAAACCTACAATATCGGCGGTTGGAATGAAAAGACCAATATCGATGTGGTTAAAACCATTTGTACGATTTTGGATGAGCTCAGGCCAAGGGCAGATGGAAAATCCTATGCCGAGCAAATTACCTTTGTTAAAGACCGCCCCGGGCACGATCGCCGCTACGCAATTGACGCGCGCAAACTGAAACGTGAACTCGGCTGGCGCCCTGCTGAAACCTTTGATACTGGTATTCGTAAAACAGTGCGATGGTATTTAGATCACCCGGCGTGGGTTGAAGGCATAGTCAGCGGATCCTATCGCGACTGGCTACAAAAGCAATACAGCTAAGCACGCAAGCACATAGACTAGCCAGATGAACATACTCATTTTCGGCAAAGACGGCCAGCTTGGCAAAGCATTGCAAGCTAGGTTTGAAGCGAGCGCCAACTGGGCTGCTAAGTCCGGATTGCGTCTTCATTACCTTGGGCGAGCCGAATGCGATTTGAGCAAGCCAGATGCCGTTAGCGCTGTTCTAGAGCAGCTAAAGCCCGATTGCATCATGAATGCTGCAGCCTACACGGCAGTCGATGCCGCCGAGACCAATGCGCAGCTTGCAAATGCCATCAACGCAGGCGCGCCGGAGCGCATGGCCCGATATGCAGTCCAGCATGGCGCCACTTTTTTGCATTATTCCACCGACTATGTTTTTGATGGCAGCAAGGAAGGTCCTTATCGGGAGACCGATGCGCGTAATCCCCTGGGGGCGTATGGCAAAAGCAAGGCCGCCGGTGAGCGTGCGATCGAGGATGCCTTTTTGCATGCGACGCAGGGGCAGTACGCTATTTTGAGAACCAGCTGGGTATATGGTGAGGGTGGTAATTTCATTCGGACGATGCTACGCTTGGCGCAAGAGCGTGACGCGCTCCGGGTGATTGCAGATCAGCACGGAGTGCCAACCGCGGCAGCGTGGTTAGCACAGGTCAGTATGGCCTTGGCATTTGATCGCCATGGCGCGCTGCGCGCGTTTCCATCAGGCATTTACCACGCAGTACCCGCCGGCGAGACCAGTTGGCATGGACTGGCCTGCTGGGCGGTACAAGAGGCTAGCCAAGCGGGCATGCAGCTTAAAGTCGACGCCGGGGCAATTCTGCCGATTCCGGCAAGCGCGTATCCCTTACCAGCGCCGCGGCCGATGAATTCACGGATGCAAACCACGAAGTTGCTGCAGCAATTGGAAGCCCAAGCCGATGTGTCAGAATGGGACCATTCCGCTGTTACCTTGCTCCGTACCCCTTGGAATGTTGGCGTCACGGATTATGTGCGCGCTATGGCGCGGCAGCACACAGCTTAAGTACCGATTGAAAAGGCAGTCACTATGGCAGTAAATCGAAAAGGCATTATTTTGGCGGGCGGCTCTGGAACGCGCTTATATCCCGTGACGCAGGCTATCTCCAAACAGCTCATGCCGGTCTACGATAAGCCGATGGTGTATTACCCCTTGGCCACATTCATGTTGGCAGGCATTCGGGATATTTTGCTGATCTCAACACCGCACGATACCCCCCGTTTTGCCGAGTTGCTGGGCGATGGTTCGCAGTGGGGCCTGTCGATTCAATACTGTGAGCAGCCTTCGCCCGATGGCTTAGCCCAGGCCTTCACCCTAGGCAAATCCTTTGTCGGCAACAGTCCCAGCGCCCTCGTTTTGGGCGACAACATTTTTTATGGCCATGAACTCGTGAGTCAACTCGATAGTGCAAATGATCGAACGGCTGGCGCTACGGTTTTTGCATACCATGTCACTGATCCAGAACGCTATGGCGTAGTCGATTTTGATCAAAACAACAAAGCCTTATCCATCGAGGAAAAACCAAGCCAGCCACGCAGTAATTACGCGGTTACCGGTTTGTACTTTTATGACAATCAGGTCTGCGATATCGCCGCTTCGATTAAGCCTAGCGCCCGTGGCGAACTCGAAATCACCGACGTGAATCGGACCTATCTGGAGCGCGGCGAACTCCATGTCGAAATCATGGGCCGTGGTTTTGCTTGGCTCGATACCGGTACCCACGACTCCTTACTCGATGCGGCTGGATTTATTGCCACCTTGCAAAAGCGCCAAGGCTTAATGGTGGCTTGCCCTGAAGAGATTGCCTACCGCCAAGGCTGGATTAGTGCTGAAGCAGTAGAGCAGGTAGCGGCGCGCCTGAGTAAAAACAGTTACGGTCAGTACCTCACCAAAATACTCCACGAACTCAATGCAGGTAACCGGACTACGCGCTAGCCCCTAAAGTGAGGACATGATGCCAAGTGATGCTCCAATGAAACTGCACGTAACACCTACTGCGATACCTGAGGTATTGGTTATCGAGCCAACCGTGTTTGGCGATAACCGGGGCTGGTTTACCGAATCCTTTAATGCAAACGATTTTGCTAAAGCGACCGGCCTTGATGTGCAGTTTGTGCAGGACAACCACTCCTTTTCTCGGCAATGGACTTTGCGGGGAATGCATTACCAAATGGAGCATACCCAGGGCAAGTTGGTGCGCGTCATTGCTGGCAGTGTGTTTGATGTTGCGGTTGATTTGCGTAAAGCGGCCACGACGTTTGGGCAGTGGGTGGGCGTTGAGCTCAGCGCGCAAAACCACAAACAGCTGTGGGTGCCGCCAGGCTTTGCCCATGGGTTTTTAGTGCTCTCCGAAACGGCTGAGTTTGTCTATAAAACGACTGACTACTATGATCCCCAAAGTGAAGTGTGCCTTTCTTGGTGCGATCCCGAAGTAGCGATTGAGTGGCCAATTCCGCTGGGCAAGCAAGCCCTCTTGAATGCCAAGGACGCCGCTGGTTTGGCCTTGCAGCGGGCGCCCACATTTTAATTTGCCAAATCCCTTGGGTGAGTCTGGCCCGGGGCGCGTACTAGGCTCAGGCACCCTAAACCAGACGATAATCCAGGGATGAGCACTTCGCATTTGTCCAGCAATACCCAGGCCACGCCGCACTCCGAGTCGCCCGCAATCTTGATTGTGAAACTCTCCTCGCTGGGGGATGTATTGCATACTCTGCCGATTGTTTGGGATTTGCGCAAACGCTTGCCCCATGCACAAATCGATTGGATCGTCGAAGAAGCCTATGTGCATTTACTCGAGCCCTTAAAAACAACTAGCACCTTCCGAGGCATTGATCGAATTATTCCAGTGGCTTTTCGGCGCTGGCGTAAGCAGCTATTTCAGTGGAATACCTGGCGCGAGTTTTTTGCGATGCGCGCCATGCTGCAAGCCGTGCCATACGATGTGGTTTTAGAAACCCAAGGCTTAATTAAATCGGGCATGGTGTGTGCCTTAGCGCGCAAGTCAGCGCAGGGCGTTGTCACTGGCCTTGCCAATGCCACGCTGCATTCGGGGTATGAGCCGATGGCGCGCCGCTTTTATGATGAATCGGTGCAAGTGCCCTTGAGGTGCCATGCGATCGATCGCTCGCGCTGGGTTATGTGTTCGGCATTGGATTGGCCGCTGTTTGATCGGCGCAGCGAACCGCCCCAGTTTTATCCAGATGAAAAAACCGCAGGGCTAAGCCCATTGATTTTAGAAGGCATGCGCCTGCAGCCTACGGGCTTACCTGCGCCCTACATCCTGTGCTTTCATGCCACCGCGCGGGCGGCTAAGTGCTGGCCCAATGCCAATTGGATTGCTACTGGCCAAGCTTTATCAAAGCTAGGCTACCAGTTGATTTTTCCCTGGGGTAGTCCGGCTGAAATGAAAACCAGTGCCCATCTCGCTAGCCAGGTTCCGGGGGCCCTTGTGCCGCGGGCGTTCTCGATTGAGGAGGCCTATCGCCTGATTGCCCATGCTGCGCTGACGATTGGGGTCGATACGGGTTTAACCCATTTATCGGCTGTTTTGGGCAAGCCCACCATTGAAATCTATTGCGACTCGCCGCGCTGGAAGACCGAAGGCTACTGGAGTAGCGCGATTGCCAATTTGGGCGATTTTAAGTCTATTCCGCAAGCCAATGCCGTGCTTGATCACGCAAGGGTACTGTTAAAAATAGGAAGCAGTCAGGCGGGTTAAAAGTAGGCCTTGATTGGGGTGCCTATTCTATAATTGACTGATGTCTAAAGCCCCCCTTCTTTTGCCGGTTATTTTGTCTGGTGGCGCTGGAACCCGCTTGTGGCCAGTATCGCGTGAGGGGCACCCAAAACCGTTCATGAAATTGGCGGATGGGCAAAGCCTATTGGAAAAGACGTATTTAAGGGCGGCTTCTTTAGAGCGATGTCTGCGCGTAGATGGTTTTCCTACTGTGATGACGGTCACCAATACGGAGTACTACTTTTTATCGCGCGATGTTCAGACTAAGGCAAATATCCATAGCCTGTTCTTATTAGAACCGTTTGCGCGTAATACCGCAGCAGCCATTGCCTTGGCTACCCATCAAGCTATCAGTCGCTTTGGCAAGGATATTGTTTTGCTGATCTTGCCAGCCGATCACCTCATTGGCGACTTAAGGCAGTTTGATGCGGCAGTTAGTACGGCATTGGATTTGGCGCAGCAAGGTTATCTGGTCACATTTGGCATCACACCAACGACTCCAGAAACGGGTTTTGGTTACATTGAATACGGACACGATTTAGGCGGCGGTAAAAAAGTCTCACGCTTTGTTGAAAAGCCCAGCTTGGATAAAGCGCAGAAGTATATGGCCGCCGGAAATTACCTATGGAATTCGGGTATGTTCTGTTTTGGCGCCGCAGCTTTGCTGGAACAAATGCAGCGCTGGGCGCCAACCGTAGCAGCCAGCGTTCAAGCGTGTTGGGACGCGACTGGATCTCAAGATCAAGTGGACTCGGCAGTTGAAATTCCAGCCTCCTTTTTTGAAAGTGTGCCGAGCATTTCAATTGATTATGCTTTGATGGAGCACTCCGATAAGGTTGTGGTGGTGGAGGGCGGCTTTACCTGGAATGACATTGGCTCTTGGGCCGCAGTACGGGATTTGGCGCTTCCAGATGCTCAAGGCAACCGCGCCTTGGGGGAGTGCATTTTCGTTGATACGAGCAATACCTTTGTGCAGTCTGAAGACCGCTTAGTGGCTACCGTTGGCCTCAAAGACATAATGATTATCGACACCCCCGATGCGCTCTTGGTGGTCGATGCCAATCGCTCGCAGGACGTTAAAAGCGTGGTCTCGGAACTCAAATTGGCCGATCACCACATCGCTAAATTACATAAAACCGTATCGCGTCCCTGGGGCACCTATACGGTTTTAGAAGAAGGCACGAACTTTAAAATTAAGCGGATTGAAGTCAAACCAAAAGGGCGTCTGAGCTTGCAAATGCACCACCACCGCAGCGAGCATTGGGTGGTAGTGAGTGGCCTGGCAAAAGTAGTCAATGGTGAAAAGACGCTGACCCTGGCAATGAATGAATCAACCTATATTCCTGCAGGGCATAAACACCGCTTAGAGAATATTGGTTCTGAGGTCTTGGTCCTGATTGAGGTGCAATCGGGTTCGTATACCGGAGAAGATGACATCATTCGCTTTGATGATGAATATGGCCGTGAATAAGCGCGGCCAGCGACAGTCTAAAAAGAGGTTTTTAGTTTGAATAATCATAAAAAAGTTGCACTCATTACGGGCATCACCGGTCAAGACGGCGCCTACCTAGCCCAGTTGCTATTGGACAAAGGCTATGTGGTGCATGGCACCTACCGCCGTACTAGCTCCGTTAATTTTTGGCGCATCAGCGAGCTGGGGATTACGCAGCACCCTGATTTGCATTTAGTTGAGTTTGATTTAACCGACCTCTCTAGCGCGATTCGCTTACTGCAAACAGTAGAGCCTTCTGAAGTGTATAACCTAGCCGCCCAAAGTTTTGTGGGCGTCTCGTTTGATCAGCCCATCACCACGGCGCACATTACCGGCATTGGCGCGGTCAATCTGCTGGAGGCGATACGCATCGTCAATCCCGGCATTCGGTTTTACCAAGCCTCCACCTCGGAAATGTTTGGCAAAGTGCAAGCCATTCCCCAAATCGAGACCACCCCATTTTATCCGCGCAGCCCCTACGGAGTTGCAAAGCTCTACGCTCATTGGATGACGATCAACTACCGCGAGAGTTACGGTATTTTTGCCTCCAGCGGTATTTTGTTTAATCATGAGTCGCCGCTGCGGGGCCAGGAGTTTGTCACCCGAAAAATTACTGATACCTTGGCGAAAATTCACTTAGGCCAAGCACAATGCCTTGAGCTGGGGAATTTAGATGCGCAGCGCGATTGGGGCTATGCCAAGGACTACGTCGTGGGCATGTGGAAAATGCTGCAAGTAGATACGCCAGATACCTATGTGTTAGCAACCAATCGCACTGAAACCGTACGCGATTTTGTTTCGCTCGCTGCTAAAGCGGCAGATTTCCAACTCGAGTGGCAGGGTAAGGACTTAAATGAAGTGGGCGTGGATAAAGTCAGTGGCAAGACCATCGTGCGGATTAACCCCCGCTTTCATCGCCCAGCAGAAGTCGATTTACTGATTGGCGATCCAGCCAAAGCCAAGCAAGACTTGGATTGGGAGCCGACTACCGCATTAGAAGCGCTGTGCCAGATGATGGTAGAGGCCGACTTAAGGCGCAATCGCCTAGGCCAATCCTTCTAGTATGCGACTACTGCTGACTGGCGCAGATGGGTTTACGGGCGTTCACCTAAGCCAAGCCGCCAGGCAAGCCGGCTATGCGGTTTTTTCACTAACGGCGCAATTAGAGAATCGCCAAGAGCTGCAAGCATGCGTCAATGAAGTGCAGCCAACCCATGTGATTCATTTGGCAGCCATTAGCCATGTCACGCACGACGATAACCTCGCCTATTACCAAACCAATCTGTTAGGCAGTCTGGATTTATTAGAGGTACTCAGTACTCTAGGGAGCCCGCCCCAAAAAGTGATTTTGGCAAGTTCTGCCAATGTGTATGGCAATACGGAGCAGTCCCCGATTTTGGAAAGCCAGCCGCCAGCACCGGTAAACCACTATGCGATGAGTAAGCTCGCAATGGAATTGTTATCCCGCAATTTTGATGCACGCCTGCCGATCGTGATCACTCGCCCCTTTAATTACACTGGCGTTGGCCACGGCGCCCACTTTGTGATTCCCAAAATTGTGGATCATTTTGCGCGTAAAGCCGATGTGATTGAGCTGGGTAATGTGGATGTCTACCGTGAATACAATGACGTGCGCGACATTAGCAATCTCTACCTTGCCTTGTTAACGCATGGCCAAGCCGGCAAAACCTATAACCTAGCTTCTGGCCGCACCCACAGCTTGCGCCAAGTGATTGCCCAGCTTGAAAGCATGACTGGCCACTCGGTAGCAATTAAAGTCAATCCCCAGTTTGTCAGAAGCAATGAAATCGTGCGGCTGTGCGGTAGTTCGCAGTGCGTAGAGCAGGCCATTGGGAAGATTGCCTGGCGCCCCCTCGAAGAGACTTTGCAATGGATGCTCAAGGCAAAAGCCCAATGACCGTTTGCGTGATTCTTCCGGCCTTTAATGAGGCCCTGACCATCGAGGCCTGCATCGCCGATTTTCATGCGCATCTACCCGATGCGCAAATCTGGGTCATTAATAATCGCTCTACCGATAACACGGGCAGCATTGCCAGAGCAGCAATGGCTAGGCTGGGCTGCGCAGGCGGCGTCATTGATGAAGCGCGTCCTGGCAAAGGCAATGCGATGCGCCGCGCGTTTATGGAGATCGATGCCGATGTCTATTTGCTCGCCGATGCAGATATGACCTATCCGGCTTCGCAAGCCTTGAAATTAATTGAGCCCATTACCAGTGGGGTAGCCGATATGGTGGTGGGCGATCGCCATTCTGCCGGCAACTACGCCGTAGAGAACAAGCGCGCGCTGCATGGTTTTGGCAATCGGTTTGTGCGCTACCTGATTAATCGCTTATTTAATGCGAGCTTAGTGGACATTATGAGTGGCTATCGCGCGATGTCCAGGCGATTTGTTAAAAACTATCCGATTTTGGTGCCTGGTTTTGAGATTGAGACCGATATGACCTTGCATGCCCTCGATAAACGCTTTCGGATTATTGAAATTGCAGTGGCCTATAAAGACAGGCCAGAAGGCAGTTTTTCAAAGCTCAGTACCGTGCGGGATGGCATGCGCGTATTAGCAACCATTGGTAATATTTTGCGCTACTACCGGCCCCTGTTCTTTTTTGGCAGTGCGGCCATGGTCATCGGCGTTCTGGGTTTGGTAGCGGGCGCTCCCGTAATCGATGATTGGATTCGGCATCGCTACATTTACCATGTTCCTTCTGCAGTGTTGGCAGCAGGCTTAGAGATTATTGCGATTGTGTTGCTGGCAGTGGGTCTTATTTTAGATTCGATTGCGCACCAAGATAAACGTATATTTGAGCGCGGCTTATTGCAACAGCAATTGCAACTGCAATCGCAACACAATGAGCGCAAATCCAATCGATGAGCCTAGTTCGCAATACTATTTTGCAAGGTTAAGGCGTAATGGCTCAGATTGAATACAGCGGGCGTGATAATTTAGACGTGATGGCGCACGCCAAAAACTACAATCGGTTTTTGCTAGACCTGGTCTTACAAAATGCGCATCCCAATCAATTGATCGTCGACTTTGGCGCAGGCAATGGCACCTTTGCAGGCCCAATTGCAAAATCCCATGATCGCATCGTCTGCATCGAAACCGATCCGACGCTGTGCGCTGCCTTGCAAAGCCAGGGCCTTACTGTGGTGAATGATTTAGCGCAATTGGCGGATGGCAGTGTTGACTATCTCTATTCCCTGAATGTACTCGAGCACATTGAAGATGATGAGGCTATTACCAAGCTGTGGTTTCAAAAAGTGCGACCCGGTGGGCAGATCCTGGTGTTTGTGCCGGCCTTTCAATTTTTATTTACGAGCATGGATCGGCACGTGGGTCACCACCGACGGTATACCCGCACTTCGCTAACGCGCGTTATTCAAAAAGCGCAATTTCAGATTACTGACAGCTACTATGCAGATAGTGTTGGAGTTTTAGCAACATTGCTCTACAAGGCATTGGATCAAGGTGCTGGCCAGGTGAATGTGCGCATGCTGCGGATCTACGATCAATGGTGTTTTCCCATTAGCCGATTTTTTGATCGGATTGCCAGACGCTTTATTGGAAAAAACGCCATCGTGCGCGCAGTCAAGCCAGCCTAAAAAGTAATTAGAGAGGGCTACGATCAGCCCGGCGGCCCGAAATACCCACTATTTCTGAGATACTGAGCCCATGAATACTTATGTGGTGTGGCAACGCATCTTGCAGCGTCTGCTGACCTTTCCATATTTGCTCGCACTGCTGACACTCATTTACGTGGGCGCGTATTTTGTCCTTTCCTTTACCCCGGGCGTCAACCCACTGTATAGCCCGCTGGGATGGTGGGGCTGGGTGGATCAAGGCTTTTATCTCAAGGCGGCCAACGCCATTTACGCCCTGAATTTTTCTGCCGACCAATACTTTTACCCGCCGCTGTATTCCGCCCTAGGTGCGGTATTTTTAGTTTTCTCTAGGGATCATCCGTTTTTTTTGGTCAATCTCATTTGTTTTTTATGGTTTAGCTACGTCTTTATTCGCTGTTGCGATCTTTATTTTCCGCGTGCGGTGGGCGTCTTTTTATTGTTCGCCAGTACGATTTGCACAATCCTCATTTTTGAAAACTTTGTGGTTCCCTGGACCAGCACCTTAAGTACTGCGCTATTGGCTACTGGGATATTGGGTTTAATTTGGGTTGACGAGGTAAAAAGAAATAAACGCAGGGATCTGCCCTGTTGGCAAGCCTTTGTCGTGGGTCTGAGCCTTGGGTTGATGGTGCCTACTAGACCCGCAGATGCGCTCATTGGCATGGTGGTTGGCTGCGCCTTTATCTGGAGTTATTGGACTGTACCTAAAACGGGAGATACTCAAAAGCATCACTTGCGTTTTTTTAGTAGCGCCGTGCTTGGCGCTTTAGTAGGTCCTGCGATTTTTATTGGCTTTAACCTATGGGTGCATGGCGCGCCCTTAGGAAATTATCTCCAAGTGGCTGGAAGCCATGGATTTTTCGTGGCGGATTTACCCGAAAAATTCTTTTCGATATGGTTAAATGCACAGCCCTTGTATGGGGAGGCTAGGGCCGGGCTAATCGCGCGGTATCCGTGGCTACTACTGTCGCTTGCAGGACTGGTATGGATTGCGCTGCGCGGGGATTTTTTACTGCGCACCTTGGCTTTTGCCATCACGATCTTTTTTTGTTTATATCTACCCTATGGTGATTTACTGCCAAGTGGCTTATGGCGGTTTTTGAATGTCCATTATTTCAAATGGACCTTTCCCTTCTTTGCTTTATTTGCCTGCATCCTAGTAACTCAAGTGGCGCAAAGCGTACAAAGTAAAGTGGGCTGGATACTGCCCGCGAGCATCTTGGTCTTGGTGCCTGTATTGCTACTCTCGCTCCAGATGAAAATGACGACCGAACCGCTTGTGGCAAAGCATGAATCCGGCAGTAGTCTCGCATTTGAATTACCCCACCAGCCAATCGACTTTATCGATGTAAAAGGGGTAACGGGAAATTTCGATCTTATTTACTTTGGTGACCATGGGCTTACCCTCGACGGCCACGCATTAAAAATAAACCGCGATTATCGTTTACTGGATCACGGTACTGATACGCGGATTCTGTTTATTCGGCCTATCGAGGGTCGCACGCTAATCCTGCGCCCCGATCCCCGTTTGCAGCTGCATTCTGCGCAGCTCAACGCGCAATCGGGCAGCTATCGATTTTCATTGGGCTTGCCCAGCGTAGCTACGGATGAATCCGCCAGCCCAGTTCCAGCAGCCTATCGCTTGAATCACGTCCTTGATTTTTCAAACCAAGGGCTAAGTCATTTTTATATTCGGGAGGGCTTTTCGATTGCCGAAAGCCAGGGTCGCTGGACGCTCAATCAGCAAGCACGTATTGATCTGCGCATGATGGATTTATCCCCAGAAAAAAATGCCCAGTTGGAGCTGACTTTTAGAGCGCTATTGAGTCCAGTCCACGAATGCCAGCGGGTCACGATTAGGCTGAATCAGCAAACGATTGGCAATACACGTCTGTGCTTGCAAGATCAGGGGGATAAGGCTCAGGACTATGTGTATGCGATTCCTGCCAGCACCATTGGGAAAGGGGGTTTAGTGCAAATCCAGATTGCGACGCCGGATTCAGTTTCCCCCAGCCAATTAAAAATGAATAGCGATGAGCGTAAGCTCGGGGTCTTTCTTCAGACACTCAAGATCACGCAGTGATTTACTCGGTGCTGCTTGCCGGGGATGCTGGATTATCAGTAAGCCGTCTTGCTGCTAAAGCCATTGAGGATGGTGAGCATGATGATTTTGAAATCAAAGCCGAGCGACCAATGGTTGATGTAATACAGGTCAAAGTCAACGCGGGCCTGCATTTTTTCTAAGGTATCGGTTTCGCCGCGAAAACCATTGACCTGGGCCCAGCCCGTGATGCCGGGCCTGACCTTATGGCGCTGCATATACGAATCAATCAGTGTGCGGTAATGTTCGTTGTGCGCAAGTGCATGTGGACGCGGCCCAACAATCGACATGCTACCTTGTAGTACATTTAAAAATTGCGGTAATTCATCTAAGGAAGTGCGGCGTAAAAATTTGCCAATCGGCGTAATGCGCGCATCGTCTTTTGTGGCTTGAATAACCACATCGCCATCATCCAGTGTAGTCATTGTCCTAAATTTATAGACTTTGATTACGTCGCCATTGAGGCCATGCCGCCGTTGTTTAAATAGAACCGGCCCTGGAGAACCGAGTTTGATCGCAATCGCAATGAGTAACATCAACGGGCTAATGAGCACCAAAATAATCGATCCCAAAATGAGGTCCTCGAGTTTTTTAAGTGTCCATACGCCGCCATAAAAAGGGTGGTCATTGAGGATGATGAGCGGCGTATTGCCGAGCATCACCCATTGCGATCCGAGTAAATCCGCGATTAACACATCAGGAATCAAATAAATGGAGGCGGTAGAGTTACCCAAGGCTTTGATCGCGGCATTGAGTTTGTCTTGCTCTGTTGCGGAATACGCCACAAAAACGTAATCAATGGTTTTGGTTTGCATGTCGAGCAAAAGACGGTCCAAGTCATCGTAGTGGCCCACGGAAACCAGGCCAGTCCATGGCAATCTTTGAATTTGCTGTGGCAGTTTATCGGCCACCGACATATTGCCTAAAATCACGTAGGTGCGGGTATTACTCGAGCGGGCACGCAAATAACGCAATACCAATAAAGTGCACAATCGCTCCAGTAAAAGCAAACACGGCGCTAGCGCAAACCAGGAAAAGACAATGAGGCGCGAATAATTTAGGGACGCCTTAGTAAGGACGGCCAACAGAATGAGTAGGGCGCATACGATGACCCAGGCAAGCAGGATTTTGCCAAACACATCCCCATAATTTTCCAGCCGAGAAGAACGGTAGACAGAGCATAGCTCGGCAATAAAAAAGTAAAAGACCACCGCCAATAGGCCGGCATATTCATAATCGGCTACGGCGGAAATATCCAAGGCGTGTTTTACAAAAAACAAACTGCACCAGATGATGGCAGCATCAAAAATCCGGCTAAGGAGCGAAAACTCAGCGGTGTAGTGCCTTAAGAATCCGTGCTGGCGATTATTCATGGGGTATTAAGGCGTATTAATTGCGGGCAGTTATTGCGGTGGCTGGAGCATTCCGCATCCATTTATGCAAAAGGGCGCAGCAAGGCGCGGCAGTGGCGTGTACTTTCGTTGCGATAGATGCATTCATTCAAGATGGTAGCAGTAAATGGCCGCAGGGCGCATTAGGGCGCATTAGGGCGCCGTCGGATGCCAAGGCTTTTTGGGGCGACGGGCCTTAAAAAACACTGCAAATGGGGTTACTTCGCAGCAGAAGGAGGGCTATTGCCGGTTTAAATTGGGTAAAATTGACCCTAGGCCTTGGGATTTGCTGCGCCCGTTTTAATTTCGCTGCCAAAAGCCACATCCTTCATTACCGTTTTCATCACCATAAGAATCGCTTGAGTCTACGTCGTCACACCCTGTGGAATTTGGCTGGCAACGCATTGCCTTTGTTGGCAGGGGTGTTTTTTATTCCGTATTGCTTAAATCAGCTGGGCTATGAAGCCTTTGGTGTGCTGACGCTGATTTGGTCCTTGATCGGTTACTTTAGCCTTTTTGATTTGGGAGTGGGACGCGCTTTAACTTACGAGATTTCGCATTTGATTAAAAGCGATCGCGCTCAAGATATTTCCAATACCGTATATGCAGGGCTTGGATTGACTGCAGTGACGGGGGCCATTGGCGGCCTAGTGATTTATTGCTTGGCTGATCCGCTTGCCAGCAGTTGGCTCAAAGTTGCGCCAGAGTGGCAAGCCGATACCCGACTTGCATTTGAAATCGCTGGCCTTGGAATTATCTTTACGACCTTAACCAGTGGTTTACGTGGCGTGCAAGAGGCGCTTGGCAACTTTGGCCTTGCCAACGTCAACAAAATTTTCTTGGGTACGTGCATGTTTAGTTTGCCCGCGGTATCGATTTGGGCGCATGGCCCACAGCTGTGGGTGATTGCCGTTTACCTGCTCTTAGCGAGGGTCGTGGTGTTTTTGATGAGCTGCGTCCAGTTAAGGCAGTATTTGTTGACCAGAATAGAAGTGCAAAAAATGCTGGATCTGATCCGCCCATTGCTTTCTTTTGGCGGCTGGGTCAGCGTCTCTGGGGTGATAAGCCCCCTCATGGTTTATGGTGATCGATTCTTTGTGAGCGCATTAGTAGGGTCAGCTCTTTTACCAATTTATGCAATTCCACAGGAAGCCTTACAACGACTCTTAATGTTTCCAGCCGCATTTGCGGGCGCCTTATTACCTAAAATTGTAGGAATCAACAAACTAGAACGTAAGTCATACTATCAGCTCAGCGTTAAACGTATGACTTGGTTTATGTTGCCGTTATGCCTATTGGCCGCTAGCCTAGCCCATCCAATTTTGGAATTATGGATCTCACCTGACTTTGCTAACGCTGCTTTGCCAATTATTCTTATTTTAAGTGTTGGCATTTGGCTCAATTCAATTGCCACGATTCCATACACTTTTTTACACGGTGTAGGGAGCACGAAATCGACTGCCCTAATTCATTTATTTGAGTTAGGCATTTACCTCTTATGCCTTTATTTTCTGGTTAAGACGTTAGGATTGCCCGGTGCTGCATTGGCATGGACATTAAGGGTGGGCTTAGATTTAGTTTTACTTCAAATGGCGGTAAAGAAGTATGTTGATTAAAAATGATTATTACTGCTTAATCAGGATTACTATCAAATATCTTTTTGTTTCGATAGAAAAAAAAGAGTATGTAATTAGTAAAATATGGCCAATATTGCAGCTATTTCTATGGTCAAAAATCAGTAGCGTTAACTTCAAAAGACCAACGTGATTTACATCATCGTTCTGAATTGGAATGGCTGGCACGATACGCTCGAGTGTTTAGAAAGCCTGCTCCAGTTGCAATTTCCCAATTACCGGGTGATGGTTTGCGATAACGCGTCCGAAGACGGCTCTGAAGCGCGAATTCGGCAATGGCTCACGCAGTTACCGCCTCATCAATCGGAGCGCTTTACGCTGGTTCAAACCGGTGAGAACCGGGGATACGGTCCTGGCAACAATGTGGGCATTCGATTGGCGCTACAGGACGCTGCCATGGAGGCGGTATGGATTCTAAATAACGATGTGGTGGTCGATCCCCACGCCTTAAGCGCGCTTTATGAATATCACCTAGCGCATCCACTGCGCGGTTTGATTGGTTCAAAGTTGCGTTTTTATGCCTCGCCCGATCGTATTCAGGCGGTGGGCGGCACATTCAATCCGGTGTTTGCCAGCTCTACCCACGTCGGTGAGTTTGAAATCGACCAAGGGCAATACGATCGCGATGCAATTCGGACTCAGATCGACTACCCCGTTGGCGCGGCTTTATTTGTGACCAGAGCCTATTTGGAGAGTGTGGGCCTCTTGGCCGAGGAGTATTTTTTGTATTTTGAGGAAATCGACTGGGCTACGCGCGGCGCGCGCGCTGGCTTGGAGTTGGGGTATTGCTGGCAGTCCACGGTCTTTCATAAAGAAGGCGGGAGCACGGGCTCGCATGCCGACCCCAAGCTCAAGAGTTACCTGTCGGATTACTACTCGGTCATTAATCGGGTGCGCTTTACCCGTAAATTTTATCCAGGCTACCTCTGGTCGGTTAAGCTCGGCCTACTCCTTGCCGCGGCCAATCGCATCCGGCGCCTTCAATTTGATCGCCTGAAAATTATTTTGAAGGCTCTAGCGAGTTAAGACGGCAAATAATTATAGTTTTTACAGTTTTTTGCAGTAAAAGCGACGTACCATCGGTTTTAGGGGGTCATTAGCCCCTTTTGGGCTGGTGCTACAATTTGCCTAATTCTTCAGCATACTTCCTTGATTGCACTTTATGCCTCCTAATATGGATCCGATTGATACGCGCGCTGATCAAGTCAACATTTGGGCTGTGCTGAGTTATGTAGCGGGTCAGTGGCGCTGGTATGTTCAAGGCGGAATCATTGGTTTAATCGCAGGCGGCCTGTATTTTTGGGCGGCTCCTACTAAATACGAGGCCAGCGTCGTGATTCAGCCGGCCCGAGTCGGATCCATTCTGAAGGGTTCAGTCAGCCGCGTGCAAAGCGATGAACCCGAGCCAGCACCATTGATGATTGAGCGCCTAAAGCAGCCGGGCTTTTACACCGAGTCCATTCGCGAGCAATGCGGCGTAGAGGCGCGTAGCAATTTTCAAAAGAACATGGTTGACAAAATCAATGTCAATGTCGTGAAGTTGCCCAATCCGACGCTCCAAAGCTTAACGATGGCCAAAATTACCTGGAAAGGGCCAACGACCAGTGCCGCAGGAAAGTGCCTCGAGGCAATTGTGGCAGCCCTGACGCAGGCCCAAAACCTCATTATTGCGCCGACACTGGCAACCTTGACTGAGCAAAAAGCCCAGTCCCAAAAGCTGCTCGATGTTTATGTAGCCGAAATGACCAACGCGAAAACGAAATCGCTAGCCAATTCCGGCGGCGCTAACTTTAATCAAAGCGTTATTGCAGATAATGCCGCGCAAAATTTACGGGTATCCTTGGCTTATCTCAAAACCGAATTAGCCGAAGTGACGGCCCAGTTGGCGCCGCCCTACAGCCAGCCGGTCACCAAACTAGAGCCAATTTATGTTTCACAAGACCCCATTGTCCCCTTACCTTTGGCTTTAGCGATTGGCGCCCTGATTGGGATTTTGGGCGGCGTGATTGCTTTGCTGGTAACGCGCAGCATTCGCCTCTATAAAGCACAAAACTAATTAATGGCATGAACCAGTCATGCGTTTTTATCGCTGTTTTTTATCCCGCAACTGGCGCCTCGCGATGAACTACTGTTTTAACTTTAGGCCGCCCGTTTTTGTCCCCATTCAAAATCGGTTAGCGCTCTACTGATTTTATGGCAGAGCCCAGCACCCTTATTTTGGCCGTCATTGGCCTAGCCTGTTTCTTGCTCGGCGCCCGCGCCTTATTAGTGGGTCTGGTGATCGCTTCGGTGTTTCAGGCCATGTCCTTTATCGCCATTGGCGAAGGCCCCTTGATTGTGTATTACTTTTTTGGGGTGCTGTTTATTTTGCGCAATGGCATCGATCTATTGTGGCAAGCGGCCGCGCCGACCAGCTTGGGCGAGAGAACACGCCCGCTCTATTGGTTGCTGCTCTTTGTGGTGATTGCCGCGCTTGGCGTCTTAGTATTGCCACTCGCCTTTAAGGGGGCGATGGTGTATTCACCCAAGCTTAGCCTAGATGAGCAATACAATAATCTGACCCCGCTCGCTTTTAACTCTTCGCATCTAAATCAGCTGGTGCAATTGCTGATTAATGCGCTGATCGTGCTGATCGTGTGGATTAGAAAGATACCGCCGCAGCATTTTGTAATGGCTTTAGCATGCTCATCGGGTTTAACCGTTGGCTTTGCTGTTTGGCAGCTGGTATCCCATTTGACCGGTGCGTATTTTCCAAGCGAATGGCTCTACACCGTAAGCAATTGGAGCATCGGCAACGAGCAGCGTTTTGGAATTTTCCCCCGCATTAATGGGGTGTTTTTAGAACCGTCGACGATGGCAACTTACCTTGTTGGTTTTTTGGCTTTTTTACTGGTGTGGTGGGTGAAGCAGCCGTCGTGGAAATTGTTCGCCGGCCTATCCCTATGTTTACTCAGTATGGTGCTGACCTTATCGACGACGGCCTATCTGGGCATCGCGCTGGTCTTTGGCACCGTCTTTTTGGGATTCGGTTTAACGCAGTTACTCTCGGGCGGCTGGATCAATAAAACCCTCTTTGGGATTTTGTGCATGACCTTGCTTTTTGCTTGGGTAGTGCTGATTGTTACCACCGCTTCTGCTGACATGCGCGATCTATTGAGCTCGGTGCTAATAGAAAAAGAGGGAGGGGACTCCTTTCGCTTTCGCTTCGAAGCCGACCTGCAAAGCGTGCTGGTGGTCTGGCGCACCTATGGGTTGGGTTTGGGCTTGGGTGGCAATCGACCTTCGAGTTTTCTCACCTTGCTACTCAGCAACGTCGGTCTATTTGGCGTGATCAGTTTCTTATTGTTTATGGCCAGTTTAAGCAGTGCGGCGCTATATAGGCTGCGAACAATCGGCAACCCGCAGTTATTGGCAATCGGTATTGCAGCGGTGTGGGGCCTGTGGTCGACGATGGCAGCGAAGGTCTTAGCGCAGCCCGATCTGTCCTTTGCGCCATTGTGGGTGTGGGCTTTCTTTTTGGCGTCGCTTTGTGTCTGCACAGCACATGCTGACCAAGCAACAGCAGCAAGGCGCGCTTGAAACTCATCTTTTCTTTAGACCCCATGCTCATGTCCCTAACGGGCATCGGTCGTTATACCTATGAGCTTGCCAAAGGCTTTCGCAAATCCCCTTTATTAGAGAAAGTGAAGTTTCAGTTTTTACTCGGCTGGGTAGATGATCCGCAGACCCTCATCGACAAATACCACTCGGGTGATAAGGCGCATGCGGGAGCCCCCGCTAGCCCCCTCAAGCAGTGGGCGCACGCGAAGGCGCGCTCGGCATTTTGGGCCGTATCGCCCACCATCAAAGGCATCATCACTGCGCCCTATAAAGATTACATTTACCACTCACCCAGTTTTGTCTTGCCCCACTTTGCCGGCAAGTGCGTCAGTACCGTGCACGACATGTCTGCCTTTCGGGTGCCGCAATACCATCCGCAATTTCGGGTGCGTTACCAAGAAAAGATCTTTCCGCATTTAGTGAAAAAAGGAAGTCTCTTTATTACTGACTCCGATTTTTCCAAACGCGAATTACTCGACTTTTTCCCGGCCTGTGAAAATCGGGTGGTGAGCGTAGCCTTAGGCGCCGACCCGGTTTTTCAAAAGCGAGATACAGAGGCGCTGGCATCCGTTCTTGCCGCCTATGGTTTGCAGGCAGGCGCGTACACCTTATCGGTCGGAACGATTGAGCCGCGCAAAAACGTGGAGCGCCTGATCGATGCTTACGCGAGTTTGCCCATTGAGCTGCGCCTGCATTGCCCGCTTGTTTTAGTGGGCGGTCAGGGCTGGAACAGTGCCAACATCCACCACAAGATTGGGCTTTACAGCGCGCAAGGCTGGCTTAAATATCTACACTTTGTACCGGACTCGGATTTGCCCCTGATTTATTCCGGCGCCAAAGTCTTTGCGTGCATCTCCCATTACGAAGGCTTTGGTTTGCCGGTACTGGAAGCGATGGCCTCTAACGTGCCCGTCATTTGTTCCAATACCGCTTCCTTGCCAGAAGTTGGGGGCGATGCCGTGCTGTACGTTGATCCCGAGCAGACAGAGGAGGTGCGCGAAGCCTTGGCCCAGCTGATTGTGGATGATGTCAAATGTGCCCACCTCGCAACGCTGGGACTGGCGCGAGCGCAGCTATTTAGCTGGGAGCGCGCAGCAGAGCAGACGATTGAGGCCTATACGCACATTGCAGGCCGATGAGCCTATGGCGCGCGCATCCTGATCGGCAGTACTTCGGCTGGTTTTAAGATCGTATTTTTTTAAGAGCAAGGCCAATGGGATATATTGAGGCTTGCAACAACCAGGCAGTAGGCGCATTGCCCAATACTAAATACCCAATTCCCAATCCCCAATACCAACCGCAACCACACGATGTAATGACACCAGCACTATGAGCGCTTCAATATTGCCCAAGCCCTTGCGCGTTGCCATCGTTCACGATTGGTTAACGGTGTATGCCGGCGCCGAGCGTGTGCTCGAGCAAATGCTGCTGTGCTACCCCCAGGCGGATATATACAGTACGGTGGATTTTCTGCCCCCAAAAGAGCGGGCGTTTTTGGGGGGTAAATCCGTTCACACCTCCTTTATTCAAAATTGGCCATGGGCAAAAACCAAGTACCGCGCTTACTTGCCCTTCATGCCCTTGGCAGTCGAGCAGTTTGATTTGTCGTCCTACGATTTAGTGATTTCCAGTAGCCATGCGGTTGCCAAAGGGGTGATTACTGGCCCGGATCAGTGCCACGTGTGTATGTGTTACTCGCCGATGCGCTATGCCTGGGATTTGCAACACCAATACTTGCAAGAGTCTGGCTTAACGCGCGGACCCAAAGCGTGGCTGGCCAAATACCTGCTGCACAAAATGCGCATTTGGGATTTGCGCACGGCAAACGGCGTTGATCACTTTATTGCGATCTCCCAATTTATTGCCAAACGAATCCAAAAAGTGTATCGCCGCGACTCAGTCGTAATCTACCCGCCGGTTGACCTGGACGCCTTTACGATCGGCGAGCAAAAGGGCGATTTTTATTTAACTGCCTCTCGCTTAGTGCCCTACAAAAAAGTGGATTTGATTGTGAAGTCCTTTGCCCAGATGCCGGGTAAACGCTTGATTGTGATTGGGGGCGGCCCTGATTTTGACAAAATCAAACAGATCGCTACGCCGAATGTGACTTTATTGGGGCATCAACCCTTTGAGGTTTTACTCTCGCATTTGCGAAAGGCTAAAGCCTTTATTTTTGCCGCCGAAGAGGATTTTGGCATTGCCCCACTGGAAGCGCAGGCCTGCGGGACCCCCGTGATTGCCTTTGCTAAAGGGGGCGCGCTGGAGACCATTCGCGGCAAAGAGGACGATGCAGCCCGCACCGGCCTTTTTTTCCCAGAGCAAACATGCGAGGCAATTGTGCAGGCGCTAGGGCGTTTTGAGTCTTTGGGCGCGCCAATTGCGCCTGCGAACTGCCGGGAAAATGCGCTGCGCTTTTCAAAAGCGCGTTTTAGGACCGAATTAACCGAGTTCATCGATGCTGCGCTGGCAGGGCATCGCCAGCCCCAAGGCTAGGACAGCGCCGTATTTTTCGTGATGCCCTGCATAAAATAAGGGCAAATTGTGCTGAAAATGGGCTTTAAACCATGAATTAGCATATTTTTGTGACTTGCATCACAAAAATATGCTATATTCCTTCCCTAAATTCAACTAACTTTTAAGTGGCTTGGGAGTACGACTTTGCGCAACCGAATTCGGCAGTTAATGCCAACCAATGAAATTACTGAGGCATTACTCAAGTTCAAGCAGGTTTTTTACACCATTGCCATCTTTACTGCTTGCATCAATATTTTGATGTTGGTGCCCTCGATTTACATGCTGGAAGTCTACGACCGGGTTTTAGTGAGTCGCAATGAAACCACCCTGCATGTTTTAAGTTTTATGACCGTGGGCCTCTTTGCCCTGATGGCCGTATTGGAGTACATCCGCAGCATGGTGGTGATTCGGATTGGTGCCAAGATGGACACCTTTTTAAATAACCGGGTCTACACTGCCGCCTTTGAGCAAAACTTAAGCGGCTCTGGCGTCAATGCGGGCCAAGCCTTAAACGACCTGACGACTATTCGCCAATTTGTCACGGGCAATGGCATGTTCGCCTTTTTTGATGCCCCTTGGTTTCCAATCTACTTAATTGTCATTTTTGTCTTTAATTTTTGGATGGGTTTATTCGCGTTTGTTAGCGTGGCCATCCTAGTGGCTTTAGCTTGGTTAAACGAAGTGGTTTCGCGAAAACCCTTGGCTGAGGCCAATGGCGTCGCAATCCGTTCTAGCAATATGGCTACCAATAATTTGCGCAATGCCGAAGTGATTGAGGCGATGGGCATGCTACCCAATATGCGCGCACGCTGGTATGACGAGCATGTCAAGTTTTTAAAGCTGCAAGCCGAGGCCAGTCAAAAGGCGTCCCGGGTAGGTTCCATCACCAAATTTGTTCAAATTGCGGTGCAATCCCTGATTTTAGGTTTGGGCGCACTACTTGTGATTATGGGTCAGGTCACCGCCGGTATGATGATTGCCGGCTCGATCTTATTGGGCCGCGCCTTAGCCCCGGTTCAGCAAGTGATTGCCGTGTGGCGCCAGTGGAATAGCGTGCTCAGCGCCTACCAGCGCTTACAAAAACTATTGGCAGACAATCCACCCCGTGAAGCCGGCATGGAGTTGCCACCACCAGCGGGCAATCTCTCGGTCGAGCAAGTCACCGCAGCGCCGCCCAATGCGCCGGTCGCTGTTCTTAAAAGCGTGAGTTTTCAAATTCAAGCGGGCGACTGCTTAGGAATCATCGGGCCAAGCGGCTCGGGTAAATCCACGCTTGCAAGGCTCTTGGTGGGAGTATGGCGCGCGGCTGTCGGTAAAGTGCGCCTCGATGGTGCCGATGTCTATCTGTGGAATAAAGATGAGCTTGGCCCACACATGGGCTATCTGCCCCAAGACATTGAGCTTTTTGCAGGAACAATCAGTGAAAACATTGCCCGCTTTGGCAAGGTCGATGCCGAAAAAGTGGTGGCAGCCTCTAAATTAGCGGGCGTGCACGATTTGATTTTACGCTTGCCCGAAGGCTATGACTCGATGATTGGCGATGGCGGCTTAGGTTTGTCGGGTGGAGAGAAGCAGCGCTTAGGATTAGCGCGCGCTTTGTATGATGAGCCTGCGTTGATCGTATTGGATGAGCCCAATTCCAACTTGGATGACATTGGGGAAATTGCGCTGACTCAAGCAATCATTCGCTTGCGTCAGATGCGTAAAACCGTGGTCTTAATCAGTCATCGCCCTAGTATTATTCGCGAGACCAATAAGTTGCTGGTGCTGCGCGAAGGCATGGTGTCCGCGTTTGGCCCAACCGACCAGGTTCTTAAAGACTTGGCGCAGTTTAAAGCCCAGCAAGAATCTCAGGCAGCCGCAAGGGCTAAGGCAGAAGCCGATGCTAGAGCGCAAGCATCGTCTAGTGTGGCGTCGGTCATAGATGCGCGCGATGTAGATGCCGGCAGCGACAAGAATGCATGAAGCCAATAGCTGGCATAGTTAATTAAGAGAATACGATGTTAAAACTTCCTTACGAAAATTCGAAATCTTGGCTCACCAAGCGCATTGCTGCCTTGCAAGAAGCTAGGGCCAATGACGAGGGTTATGTAGAGCACGATGAGATTCACTATTCCCGTCTGGGCTGGATCATACTGATTGTTGGATTTGGCGGCTTTATGCTCTGGGCAATGTTTGCCCCATTGGATAAGGGCGTGCCAGCAACCGGCACGGTGATTGCCGATGGCCAGCGCAAAACAATTCAAGCGCCGTTTAATGGCGTAGTGGAGCAAATTTTTGTGAAGGATGGCGAGCAAGTCAAGGCCGGCCAGGTTTTACTTAAATACAATAATTTAAGTGCAACTGCTCAGGCCAATGGCGCGCGCCAAGCGGTGATGGGACTCAAGGCTCAGGTGAAGGGCATCGAAGATTCAATCCAAAATAAACAGCAGCAATTGATCGCCATGAAAGAGCAGTTAGCCAATGTCGAGCTGCTTGCAAAAGAAGGGTATGTAGCGCGCAATCGGGTGCTGGAAGTGCAGCGCACTTTTTATCAGCTAAGCGGCTCTTTGGCGGAAGATCAAGGCAACTTGGTGCGTTACCGTTCGCAATTGGCCGAGCAAGAATCCCGGCTAGCGGCATATGACTTTGATTTAGCCAATACCGAAGTCAAATCCCCGGTGGATGGCTCGGTATTTAACCAGGAAGTGTTCACGAAGGGCGCGGTAACGCAGATGGGTTCACGGCTCTTTGAGATTGAACCAACCAATGCCGCACTGATTGTTGAAGCGCAGGTACCCGTGCATTTAATCGATAAGGTCTATGTCGATTTACCGGTTGAATTATTGTTTTCGGCCTTTAATCAGCGCAGTACGCCGAACATTCCAGGCAAAGTTATCGTGGTGCCGAATAACCGATCGCAAGATCCGCGCACGGGTGAGCCTTATTACAAAATTCAAGTGGCAGTAACGGAAGAAGGCAAGACCAAGTTGCGTGACAATAAAGTGCGCCCGGGTATGCCGGCAGAGGTATTTATTGTCACGGGCGAGCGCACTATGATGTCCTACTTGCTCAAGCCGATCACCGATCGCCTGCGCACCGCGCTGCATGAGGAGTAGCCGTGAAAAAAAAGATTATTGCCAGCGCGCTCACCCTTTCAGTATTTCTCCCGCATGCCCATGCGTTAGATTTAATGGGCGCCTATGAAGGGGCCCTAGCGAGTGATCCGACCTTTCGCGCGGCCGTGATGGAAGCCGAAGCGGGGCGCGCCAATATTGAAATCGGCCGCTCGGGCCTTTTGCCGCAATTAAACGCGACCTACTACACGGCGATCAATCAAAGTAAGATCGCCGCTCCGCAATTTGGAAGCGCGGGTGGCCCAACGGTGATTACCAATCAATCCTATCCCAGTAATAATTCCTACTTTCAGGTGACGCAAGCCCTCTTTAATATGCAGGCGGTAGCGCAGTTTCGTCAAGGTACTGCCCAAGCAAATTTGGCACAAGCCCGTTTGGCCTACAACACGCAAGACCTGCTCATTCGGGTATTGCAAGCGTATACCGATTTGCTATTTGGGCGCGATCAGTACGATTTTTATCTAGCGCAGCGCGATGCGTTTAAAGAGCAGATGCAAGTCAATATCCGCCGGCTAGAAAAGGGCGAGGGCACCAAAACCGATGTATTAGAAACGCGAGCATCCTACGAGATGGCCGAAGCGCAAGTGATTGAGGCCACTAGTGTGATTGAAAATAACAAGCGCAAGTTAGAAGCGATTGTTGGCGAGCCCCTCACATCCGCTAAAGATGTGCGCCCCTTGTTAAAAAGTTTTCAAGTCAAGCCCTTAAATCCAATGGCCTTTGAATTGTGGCGTGAAACGGCGCTAGCAAGTAATCCAGAAATCCTAGCGTCGCAGCACAATGAAGAAGTCGCGCGCCAAGATATGCAAAAAAATGTGGCGGCTAATTTCCCGGTGGTCAATGCGGTAGGAACCTGGGGTCAGCAAAATTCGTATTACATTTCCACCATCAACCAAAATGCCGTGACATCGACCGCTGGTATTCAGGCGACCTGGCCTATTTTTAATGGCGGTCAAACCACGGGATTGATTTCACAATCGCGCGCTAATTTTGAAAAGGCGCAGGCACAAAGCGCTGAAGCACGTCTGCGTGTTATCACTGAGCTGCGCAAGCAATACGATGCGGTGCTCACGAGCGAGCAAAAGGTAGCAGCGTTAAATCGTGCAGTCGAGTCTTCCACGGAATTAACCAAGGCAATGCGCCTGAGTATTAAAGGCGGAGAGCGAATCAATATGGATGCCCTCTTGGCTGATAAAGGCTTAGCTAATGCGCAGCGGGACTTAGCGCAAGCAAAATACAATTACTTACTGTCGTATCTGCGCTTAAAGCAACAAGCTGGAAATTTACGGAGCGACGATTTGCAAGAAGTCGCACTGTATTTTGAGCGCAGTCCAGTGAACACGGCCAAAAAATAACTGAATCAGTCAGTTTGTTTTAAGCGCTCAAATCAGCGCGCCTACAAACCCAATCAGAATTAGTGTGAGCCCCGCTTAGTGCGCGGGCGCACTAATATGAATGATGGAGCGCTGCTAATCGATTTTTTGATGGGGCAGGGCATCGAGTCCATCCACCGCCAACTTCTTGAGCGCTTCACTTTGTTGAATGTGCAACTGGTGACCTGTTTTAGTCAGCACCCCATTTTTAATGAGCAATTGCAGAGCGCGCGAGACCGTTTCACGGCTGGTGTTGACCATCGATGCAATGTCTTGCTGGCGCGGCACATGGTGAATTTGGCGCTGTGCAGAAGCGTTATTAACCAATAAATTTAGCTGCACAAAGATGCGATGAAATGCATTCGGAAGACTGAGCATCGAGCGCTCTTTAAGGGAATGGCGCACCGCTTGTGCCAGGAGTTGCATAACCCGATTGGCAATCAGGGGCTGCGTCGCTAGCAAGCCCTTTGCAAATGCCATCGGCACTAAAAGCAATTGAGAATCTTCTAGGGTGCGTAAGGAGTTGGTGACGGGCTGTCCGTCTGCCAAGGTGAGGCAGCCGATGATGTCGCCCGGCACAAGGATCGTAATCCCAATAATGCGGCCATCGTCGGCAATCTCAGTAGACTGAATGCGCCCAGACACAACAAAAGTTAAAAAACTGACCAAAGAGCCCCTGGCTAAAATCTCTTGCCCCTGCTTTGCGGCGCCCAATTGGGTATTTTGGGCAATGGTTTGCAAATCAGGCTCGGGCAGACCTTGAAAAAACGGAAATTGCTTGATTAGGTCAAGTGCAACGGGCATCTTGCCTCCTTTGTAAGTAAAACCAGGGGGCTAAGCCTATATAGACTCTGAATAAAGCCAAATAAATGGCCTAAATTAGCCCTTAGGACCCCAGTTTTAGCCAAAAAAACCACTATTAAATAGCGCTGAATCGACGCTAACCGCAAAATGGGGGCAAAGTGTGACCTAGCCGAGTTAGATGCAGGCCGGCAATTTAGTAAAAAACTAGTAAATGTGCCGCTCGCGCGACGCATTTGGGTTAAAATCAAGGCTGTAAATTGCATATATAGTGGGCTTTAAAGGCCAATTCCTTGGAAATGTTGTTTTTTTTCACAGGCGAAACGCAAGTTAGTGTTCTTTGTATTAAATGTGATTCATATCACATATGACTACAGTCTATGTTAGTTATCATTCATCGTCAATATTGGTTTTATATGCCAATTTGCATCTATTAATTACTAGGAGAATTACATGGCCGTTCAAATTACAACAGCAATGCAGAACCAAATTGCACAAAATTACATAGCTATTTTGGGCCGTAACCCAGATCCAGCTGGCTTCAAGTTTTGGGTTGATGTTTACGCAAATGCCGACGCTACTGTAGGCGCTCTAACATCGATTACCAATGGTTTTGGTAATTCCGCTGAATTTAGGGGAACTTATGGCGGCATGAGCACAGAGGCTGCTGTTGCATTGATGTACCAAAACGTTCTATTACGTACCGCTGACGCAGGTGGTTTAGCATATTGGACCAACTATGCAAATAACTTAATTGCTAAAGGCGAAACAATTTCTAACGCCTATGCTCAAACTGGCGCACAAATTATCTACATGGCCTCAAGCCAAGGTAACAGTGATGCAGCTGGTATCAATGCACGCACAGCAACTGCAGTTCAATCTGGTACAGCCACCCCAACCACACTTTATACACTCACAACTGGTTTAGATACAGAAACAGCGACTAGCTTTACAGGTTTAGTAAACGGCGCTGCTGGAAATACATTTACAACACTTGATACCCTAACAGGTAAAAACTCAAATGCATCCACAAACACATTGCGTTTAGTTGACTTAGACAATGCCGCTCTTGCAACTGCTGCAATTACTCCAATTGGCGCAACACTAACAAACATCGGCAATTTGGTAATTGTTGCTGCAAATGACGTTGGTACATTAGGCACAAATGCTGCGCCATTCGCTGGCATAACAAATGTTACTTTGACGGCTGCTGGTTCCTTAACTGCATTTACTGCTGGCTCTGGCCAGGCCGTTACTGTTACAAACACAGGCGCAACAGGTGCTCAATCGGTCCAGGGCGGCACTTCACAGACCGTCACTATTACTGGCGTAGCAATTGCTGCTGCTGCTACAGGTGTTGCAGTTAACGTCGGTACTGTAACGGCGGGAACGGGCGCTGTTAACTTAACCGTCACCAATACATCAGCAGCAGTTGCAGCTGAAGTCACTACAGGTGGTGCAATTGCAGTTACTGGTGGCAGCACTGTGGTTGTAAACCAAACTGTTGCTCAAACAGCTGCTGCAGCTGCAACAAACTTAGCAGCAGGTGCAACCGCAGTGAACACACAAGGCGCAGTTACAGTTACAGGTACTGCAACTACTACAGCAGTAACGATTAACCAAACAGCAGCGGTAGCAGCAGTCAACGTAGCTCTTTCTGGTGCTGCAGGTGTTGTTGCAGGCGCAACAACAGTTAATGACGCCAATCGTGCATCTACAACAGCTGCTGGAACAATTACTACAGTTACTCTGAATAATTCAGGTGCTGCAGCGATTAACTCTGGTGCATTAACAACATTGAACTTAGCTGGTACATTAGTGGCAGTAAACGCAGGTACATTGGGCGCGCTGACAACCGCAGCAAATACAGCCTTAGCAGTGAATTTGACTGGTGCAGTTCAAGCTACTGGCGCTTTGACCATTGATACCGACATCACCACAATCAATATAACTGGTAGTGGCACAGCTAATACAATTAATGATTTGGTGAACGCAAGTGCTACTGCGGTTAACGTAGCCGGTGCAGTTGGCGTAACAATTACAGCTAACACATTGGCTGCAGCCGCAGTAATAACATCTACTAATACTGCTGGTACAACATTGACCCAAGCTCTTGGTGTTAATCAACAGTTCGTTGGGGGTGATGGTGTAGACACTATTTCAATCGGTGCAACTACTAAAGCCATCAATTTAGGCGGCGGTAACGACGTAGTTACTATTTCCACAGAGACTTTAGGAACTGGCGGTACATTGAACGGCGGTACAGGAACAAATACAATCATCGCCAATACCAACAGCTCGACATTGTCAGCAAACGCAAATATTACTAACTTCACAACATTGCGTGTTGCTGGTGGAGCTGCAGCCGGAGCGCATAATGCGACAGGTTTCACAGCTCTTGAAGTTGGTGCATTGAACGGCGCTATGAGCTTTACTAACGTTGCTGCCGGTACAACATTAAGATATTTGGCTACAGCTGGACAAACTTCAGCCTATGTTTTAGCCAATGCTACTGGTACGACTGATGTATTGAACGTGACATTGTCAAGTGCTGCAACAATCACCACTGGTGCCTTGACAGCTGCTGGTATTGAAACTGTAAACATTACCAACACAGATACATTAACTACTACCGCTTCAGGTATTAACACAAACGTAATGACGTTGACAGCTGCTGCTGCAACAACAATTACTGTTACAGGTAATGCTGGTCTGAACTTGACAGCAACAGGCTCTACAGCTGTTACAACATTCAATGCTTCTGGAATTACTGGTTTGGCTGCAAATGCTGCTGCTTTAGCAGTAACCTATGCATCTTTAAATGCAACGACTACAGCAGCTGTGGCAATTACCGGTGGTGATGGTAACGATACTTTGAGCGGAAATGCTGCTATTGACACCATTACTGGCGGCGCAGGTAATGACATCATCCAAGGCGGCTCTGGTGCGGACGTAATTGATGGCGGCACAGGTACAAACACATTTACAGCATTTGCTAGCGGTACTGCAAGCGTTGAAGGTGCAGGTACAGGTACAACTGATGGTATGGCCATTAACTTAGGCACTACAGCAGTTACTGCAGCTACTATTAATGCAGCGTTTGGTGGCACAATTGGTTTGTCTGCAGGCTCTACAAGTTTAGCTGCTGGTACAGCTCAATACGTATTTGCCACACAAAGCAATTTGTTTGCAACTACAACTGATACATTAGCTAACATCCAAAACGTAGTTGGTACTGCAAGCAATGACTACATTGTCGGTAGTACAGTAAACAACGTCATTACAGGTGGTGCTGGAATTGACCAAATCCTCTTGGGTACGGCTACTGCAGGTGGTTCGGACACAGTGAAGATATCCGCTGCTGCATTGTTAGGTGTTGATCGCGATATCATCTCTGGATTTACAGCAGGTGCTGTAACAACCACGGGTCAGGCTGATGTATACAACTTTAACAGCGGTGTTGCAACATTGACTGGAACCAATAACTTTACAAGTGCAGCAGCTTTAGAAACTTTTGCAGCTGGTGGTAATATCGTAATTGGTGCAGCAACTGAAGTAGCAGTAGTAACAGCTGGTACGATTGCTGCAACCAACTTAACTGGTACACAACTTATTGCAATTACAGGCACGATCACAGGTGCAGTTGCTGGCCAAAACGATATATTGATTGCAATTGGAATCACTGGTGGCGGAACAGCAATTTACTATGCAACCTCTGCAGATAATGCAATTATTGCAGCCGAGATTAGTATGATTGGCGTATTAAGTGGTGTAGCAGTTGGAGATCTCGTGTTCTCTAACTTCAGCAATATAGCCTAATAGTCTTGAGACTTACCCCACCAACTTATCGGTGCGGGGGTAGTAAAAGTATTAAAACCTAGTAATTAATAGAGTAATACCTTCAGCCCCTGTCAGCAATGGCAGGGGTTTTTCTTTGCTGGCAGCGAACTGTACAATTATCAGCATGAATACCCTCCTACACGTTGGCTGTGGTGCCAGCAGGATCGAACAGACAACATCTGGATTTAATAATGGATCCTGGTCAGAGCTTCGTATTGATATTAATGGCTTAAATAGTCCAGACATCATTGGCAGCATGACCGATATGTCGGCAGTTAATTCAGGGTCAGTGGATGCTATCTTTTCTAGTCATAATATTGAGCACTTATACCCCCACGAAGTTCAAATAGCATTAGGAGAATTTCACCGAGTTCTGGGTCCTCTGGGATTTTGTGTGATTACCTGCCCGGATATCCAATCGGTGTGTGCTTTAGTGGCGCAAGATAAGTTATTAGATCCTGCATATATTTCACCAGCCGGCCCGATTGCACCAATTGATATCCTCTTTGGGCATCGTCCAAGCATGGCACAAGGCAATTTGTTTATGGCCCATCGAACCGGTTTTACAGAAAAAACCTTAACAGCTACTCTCCAAGACGATGGGTTTATGACGGTAGCCACCATGAAAAGACCCCATTGTTTTGATCTTTGGGCGCTAGGGACTAAATCAGCTGTTTCTGAGGCTCAAATACAGGAACTAGCAAAGGCGCACTTTCCTAAAGGGTAGGCGGTAATAGAGCCAATTTGGGCAAAATTGGGGTGTAAGCGAGCTTATATACGTTAAAACGCACTGATTTATAATCAATACTTTAACCAATAGACGAGATATAGCTATGACCATCGTAACAGTAGATAACAAAGAGTATGAGTTCGAATCCCTCTCTGAGGAGACTAGGGCCCAATTTGTAAGCCTGCAATTTGCCGACCAAGAAATTGCTCAATTGCAAGCCCGTTTAGCGGCGATGCAAACCGCCCGGAATGCCTATGCTCAAGCTTTAGGCAATTTATTGGCCGAAAAGGACTCTGTTGTTCAGTAGTTAAAGGCCTCTAAGACCCAGAATGCTGGGTCTGCTTGAGTAGCTCAAGCAGAGTAGCTTCCAAGGATTTGGTAAATTGAGCAGCTTGCATTAAGGGGGAATCCAGCATTTTCTCTCTGAGTGATTGCCGGTATTGAATAAGCGATTCTGGGCTTGCGGCAAGTTCTAACGCCTTTTGAAGATACCCTTCTTCATCTTGTGTAGCGAGCTCGGGATGGCCGATGCTGGATAAAAATGCAAAGGTTTGACGTGATACTACGCGGTCTTGTGGCCACGTAATGACTGGTACCCCCATATACAAAGCCTCACAACTGGTAACTCCGCCAGAAAATGGAAATGGGTCAAGTGCAATATCAATGTCTTTGTATTGCGCCAGCATATCAATATGAAAGGATGGTCCTCGGAGCTCAATTCGTGAGGGATCAAGCCCAAACGCTTGAAATTGATCCAAAACAGACTGCGCAAATTCAGTGTCATTGAATGTGCGCCATTTGAGGATTAGCCTAGAGTTAGGAACATTAAGCAAAATCTGAGACCAAAGCGTATAGACAAGGGAGTTGTACTTTAAGGTGTTGTTAAAGCTGCCAAAGGTGATGTAGCCCTTTTGGATTGAGGGCGGATCAGTGATGAATGGCGAAGGGTCAATTGCAGGAAAGTAGCACCACCTTCCAATTGGAAGTGGACGGATCGGCTCTATAAATTGCGTACCTATCTGATCGTAGATATGCCAGCGATCCAACAGAATTGCATCAATGGTGTCTAAACCGGTAGTAGCGTAATAGCCTAGCCAACTCACTTGAACTGGC
>CAMDKY010000003.1 GCA_945901245.1 Polynucleobacter meluiroseus
TTTGAAGCAAGCGGGTAAAACCCAGTTGGGCAAGCGATAGGACTTGCGCTCGGTTAAAAATAAAAACTGATCTTCACTGACTGGGGTGTTTAGAGGGGCACCTCGCTGCTGCCAATCAGGAAATAACTCGGTAAGGGCTCTAGGGTCCATGACCGCACCCGAAAGAATGTGGGCGCCGATTTCTGAGCCTTTTTCCAGGACGCAGACGCTGATGTCTCGCCCTTGACTAACAGCGAGTTGCTTTGCTCGAATCGCAGCCGATAGCCCAGCAGGGCCACCGCCAACGATGACCACATCGTATTCCATGGCTTCGCGCTGACCGAATTGCGGATTGATTTCTTGGGCTGTCATGCCTTTTTTCCGAGGGTAAAGCGGGGATTTATTGCAAATTTACGCATACCGCTAGTTTAGTTCGATTCGAGCTAAGCAAGCGGGAGCTGTATTTCCTGGAATTTTTATAGTGCTGGGCATTTATAAGGCCCAAATAGGCAAGGCAGTGCGGTTATGATGTTGTTTTTCTTCTTTTGCATATTTTTAGGACAAAAGCCCATGAATAAGACCTATCCATCCGCAGTCGATGCATTGCGCGGCGTTCTCAACGATGGTCATACCATTGCGGTAGGGGGCTTTGGACTCTGCGGCATTCCCGAGGCGTTAATTGCTGCAGTCCGTGACTTAGGGGTACAAAACCTCACCGCAATCTCCAATAATGCCGGTGTCGATGGCTTTGGCCTTGGCTTGTTATTGGAATCGCGTCAGGTCAAAAAAATGATTGCATCCTATGTGGGCGAGAACAAAGAATTTGAACGCCAGTATTTGGCGGGCGAATTGGAGTTGGAGTTCACCCCCCAAGGCACCTTGGCTGAAAAGTTGCGTGCTGGTGGCTGTGGCATTCCGGGATTTTTCACCAAAACGGGTGTTGGCACCATGGTTGCCGAAGGCAAGGATGTGCGTAATTTTGATGGTACGGATTACATCTTGGAGCGTGCCTTGATTCCAGATGTCTCCTTAGTGAAGGCGTGGAAGGCCGATCGTGCGGGTAATTTGGTGTACCGCTACACCGCGCGCAACTTCAATCCAATGGTTGCGATGGCTGGTAAGGTAACGATTGTTGAAGTAGAAGAGATCGTTGAAAACGGCGAACTTGATCCAGACCAAATTCATACACCCAGTATTTACGTGACTCGCCTCGTGCTCAATGCCAATCCAGAAAAGCGGATTGAGCAACGCACATTGACACAAGCCGCCTAAAGGAAAAGAAGATGCCGTGGAATAGAGATGAGATGGCAGCGCGCGCTGCCCAAGAATTACAAGACGGTTTTTATGTCAATTTGGGGATTGGGATGCCTACCTTAGTAGCCAATTACGTTCCGAAAGACATGGAAGTTTGGCTTCAGTCGGAAAACGGCTTATTAGGCATTGGCCCGTTTCCAACGGAAGCAGAGGTCGATGCCGATGTGATCAATGCCGGCAAGCAAACCATTACCTTGATCCCTGGCTCTGCTATTTTTTCATCGGCCGACTCCTTTGGGATGATTCGGGGTGGAAAAATTAACATAGCGATTTTGGGCGCAATGCAAGTCAGCGAGCATGGCGATTTGGCTAACTGGATGATTCCAGGCAAGATGGTCAAAGGCATGGGCGGCGCGATGGATTTAGTTGCTGGGGTTAAGCATGTGGTGGTCTTGATGGAGCACGTAGCGAAGAAAAAAGATGGCACTGAAGAGATCAAGATTTTGCCGAAGTGCACATTGCCCCTGACCGGATTAGGTGTAATTAATCGCATCATCACTGATTTAGGCGTGCTCGACATCACTCCCAAGGGTTTAAAGCTAGTGGAGTTAGCCCCCGGCGTGACGAAAGAAGAGATCATGGCGAAAACAGGCGCGCCGATTGACACAAGCGGCTTTTGATTTAATGAAATAATGGGATCAACCATGCGTGATCCCAACTCTTCTTCACCGCAATCCACAGCGTCAGCTGACGCGGATCAATACACCTTATTGCATGTGCATAAGCGCGGTGATGCGGCACATGCTCACCGCCGTGAAACTTCCAATGCATCCCTCTTGGGTATTGCATTAGCGATCACCTTTTCGTTTGCATTGGTTGAGGCTGTAGCGGGCTACATTTCTGGATCGCTTGCATTGCTTTCGGATGCGGCGCACATGGTGACCGATGCAGCTGCCCTCGGTTTGGCTCTCTTTGCTCAGATCATTGCGCGGCGCCCACCATCAGCACGGTACTCTTTTGGCTTTGGTCGGGCGGAAGCATTAGCGGCCTTTGTAAATGCGATTGCGATGCTCATCTTGGTGGCATGGATTGTGGGTGAGGCGATTACGCGTTTTTATACGCCGCACGTAGTCGATGGCTTGACGGTTGCTGTTGTTGCTGCCATTGGCCTGGTCATGAACATCATCGTGGCTACTATTTTGTCGCGCGATAAAAAAAGCGTGAATACCCGCTCTGCCCTAGTACATGTGATGGGTGATTTACTGGCATCGATTGCAGCCCTGATCTCGGGTATTGTCATTTACTTTACTGCCTGGATGGAAATTGATGCTTGGCTCTCCATACTGGTTGCATTACTGATCCTGAAATCCACCTTTGCTATTCTGAAAGAGTCTTATCACTTTTTGATGGAAGGCGTGCCGCTGAGCATTGACTACATTGCGGTCGGCAAAGACCTTCATGCCGTAAAAGGTGTGCGTGCAGTGCATGACTTGCATGTTTGGGAAATGTCACCCAATCAGCCGGCTTTAATTGGGCACATTGAGGTTGATTCACTGCGTCAATGGCCAGCGCTCATGCGCCGCATTAATGCCATGCTTTTGGAGCGGCATGGCATCGACCACGTGACCTTGCAGCCTGAATTAGTCTCCGATTTACAGGAAGACGAAGAACAAAAACACGTTAATTTCCCCGTTGCATCGGCAATGCCGAAACAGATTCATCAGGGCGAGCGTTTTTATGTCGAGTGCGCCAGTAGTAACGCCAGCGGCTTGCATCGCATGGCTTATCACACCTGGGGTGATCCTTCTAATCCCCGGGTATTGATTTGCGTGCATGGCCTAACGCGTCGCGGCAGCGACTTTAGAGCCCTGGCTGAAGTCCTGTGCAAGGACTATTACGTCGTATGTCCCGATGTGGTCGGCCGTGGCGATTCCGATTTTTTAGAAAACCCCATGCTCTACGGCATCCCCCAGTACGTTGCCGACATGACTACCTTAGTGGCGCGTTTGAATGTCAATGCAGTTGATTGGTTTGGCACTTCGATGGGCGGCCTCATTGGTATGGTCTATGCCGGTATGCCGGATTCCCCCATTCGCCGAATTTTAATTAATGACGTTGGCCCGCGCATCGAGCCTGAATCACTCAAGCGTTTGGGTTCGTATGTAGGTCAACCTTTTAGTTATCCTAATCGCGCTGATGCGCTGACCGTTTTAAATCGTATTTGTGCGAGTTTCGGATCCCACACCCCAGAAGAGTGGGAGCGCTTAAATGGACCTTTGTTGCAAGAAGAACAGGGCGTGTGGTCACTCCACTATGACCCCAAGATTGTGATTCCATTTGCGGCGGTCAATCCGGCCTTGGCTAAAGCGGGCGAGATGGCATTGTGGAGCCACTACGATGCGATTGCGGTACCGATCTTGATTGTGCGCGGCGGTGATTCTGATTTATTGTCCAGTGCAACCGTTGAAGAAATGCTGAGGCGTAATCCGCATGCCCGTAGCATGACGATCCCTAACGTAGGTCATGCACCCGCCTTCTTAAAAGCGGAGCAAATAGCCCTCGCCACCGAATTCTTTTCATGAGCACAAAGAGGGGTCTATCGATTGCGGGGGCGCAACAAACGCCACTGTCTTTGGTGGATTCGTGGCAAGGCGAGCCTGTAGATCAGCATCAAGCTGGCGTTCTCACTATCTTGCAATCACTCCACTTAGATGAGCCCAGCTTACTGGCCGCAGGCCACTTGGATAGTTCTTTAGGCAAAGAGGCCTTGATAAAAAAACTCGGCGATGAGTCAGCCCGCTTACTCGGCGGTTACCGCAGCCTGCTTCAAGCCCAAGCCAAAATAGGGAAAGCCGATGGTGGCATTAGCGTTGGCGGCCAAGAAGAAGTATTGCGCAAAATGCTCTTGGCCTTTGGCGATGATTTGCGGGTTGTCTTTATCTACCTTGCGTCGCGCCTCCAAACCTTACGGTGGATTAACCAAGAAAAAATTCCTATGCCGGTAGCCTGGGCGCAGGCTTTTTTAGATATTGATGCCAGCTTAGCCAACCGCTTGGGTATTTGGCAAATGAAATGGGAAATGGAGGACTTGGCCTTTCGGGCCTTAACGCCCGAGATCTACCGTGAGATAGCGACTATGCTCGATGCGAAGAGGGCGGAGCGCGAAGGTTTTATTGTTCGGATTATTGATCAGCTCAAGCAGACTTTAGGTGAGGCAAAGCTCTCCGCAGATGTGCAGGGCAGACCCAAACACATCTACAGCATTTGGAAAAAAATGCAGGGCAAGTCATTGGACTTTGCCAATTTATACGATGTACGGGCATTTCGTATTTTGGTAGACGACATTAAAGACTGTTATGCCGCTCTTGGTTTAGTGCACAACGTATGGCAACCCATTCCGCGTGAGTTTGATGATTACATTGCGCGGCCCAAGCCTAACGGGTATCAATCATTGCATACGGTAGTGATGGATACGGATGGCGTTGCGTTTGAGATTCAGATTCGCACGCAGGCCATGCACCAACAAGCAGAGTATGGTTTGGCGGCCCACTGGCGCTATAAAGAGGGTGCAGTAACCCTGGCGCCTAAAAATACCGGTGGTACGCACAGCGCAGCAGTAGCCTACGAGCGGCAAATTGCCTGGGCGCGGCAATTGATTTCCTGGAAAGAAGATGCCTGGGAACAACTCAAGCACCATGCCATCGATGACCACATTTACGTCTTGACGCCGCTGGGTAAAGTGATTGCGCTCGAGAAGGGATCATCGCCACTTGATTTTGCGTATGCAGTGCATACCGACTTGGGTCACCGCTGTCGTGGCGCGCGGGTCGATGGGGCAATGGTGCCGCTTGATACCAGCCTTGCGAACGGTCAAACGGTAGAAGTAATTGCTGTAAAGCATGGCGGTCCATCGCGCGATTGGATTAGTCCAGATCGGGGGTATCTGCGGTCTCATCGCGCTCGTACCCGAGTGCGCGCTTGGTTTAATGCAATCGATGACGAGGAAGCCGGCGTCGCTGCCCCAGCAAAGCCAAGCACTGATACTAAAGCCGATTTAAAAGAAGCCAAGATGCCTGTGCAGCCCGAAGAGCTGGTGCTGCACCGACGTTCCACCAGCACACGGCCGAGCAGTGACGTTCTGGTGGTGGGAGTGGATTCACTCATGACCCAGTTGGCACGCTGCTGTCGTCCAGTGCCGCCCGATGCGATTGCGGGATTTGTAACGCAGGGCCGTGGGGTATCGATTCATCGGCGATCGTGTAACACCTTCCGGGGTTTACTGGAGCGCGCCCCAGAGCGGGTAATTCAGACGGCATGGAATGACCATAGCGAGGTCCCTGAAAATAGGGCTAATGCAAAACAGTTAGGACAGGTGCGATCGAAGGTCTTCCCGGCCGATTTAGCCGTGACCGGCCTTGACCGCCCCGAGCTCATGCGCGAGCTATTTGAGGGCTTGTCACGCCAAGGAATTCATGTGATTGACTTGCGTAAATCGGTGCGCCGCGGGATAGCGCAAATTTTGCTCACCGTTGAAATTGCAGACGCGGAGGCCCTCAGACTCGTTCAAAATAGCCTAGAAGAGGTCAAAGGCGTGACCCAAGTACGCCGGCGGTGATAAACTCTCTTTCTTTATAGGCTCGTAGCTCAGCTGGTTAGAGCACCACCTTGACATGGTGGGGGTCGTTGGTTCGAGTCCAATCGAGCCTACCAACGAATTACCTAGATGGGCGCGGTTGCCGCAAAGCATCCGCGCCTTTTTAGTAATGCATTAAGCAGTAAACCAAATTCAATGGAGATGGAATTTCATGCTTGCAGTCACTCTACCGGACGGATCCAAACGCGAGTTCGACGCACCGGTGCGTGTTCTGGATGTTGCGCAAAGCATTGGTAGTGGCCTTGCTAAAGCAGCATTGGCCGGGATGGTTGATGGCAAAATGGTCGATACCAGCTTTTTAATTGAGCGCGATAGTCAACTGGCTATCATCACCGATAAAAGTCCGGAGGCCCTCGATATCGTGCGGCACTCCACCGCCCATCTCTTGGCGTACGCGGTAAAAGAATTGTTTCCCGAGGCCCAAGTTACCATCGGCCCCGTGATTGAGAACGGGTTCTACTACGATTTTTCCTTTCATCGCCCCTTTACACCAGATGATTTAGCCGCCCTTGAAAAGCGCATGGCAGAGCTCGCTAAAAAAGATGAGCCAGTCACGCGTACCGTGATGCCGCGCGATCAGGCTGTGCAATTTTTCAAAGACCAGGGCGAGCACTACAAAGCCGAGATCATTGCTAGCATTCCGCAGGGTGAGGATGTGTCGCTTTACACCGAAGGTCAATTTACCGATTTGTGCCGTGGCCCCCATGTACCCTCGACCGGTAAGCTCAAGGTCTTTAAGCTGATGAAGCTAGCGGGTGCCTATTGGCGCGGCGACAGTAAGAATGAGATGTTGCAGCGGATTTACGGCACGGCCTGGCTTAAAAAAGAAGACCAAGACGCTCACTTACACATGCTCGAGGAAGCCGAAAAGCGCGATCATCGCCGCTTAGGGCGTCACCTCGATTTATTCCATTTTCAGGACGAGGCACCAGGTCTGGTGTTTTGGCATCCCAAAGGCTGGTCGATTTGGCAAACCGTTGAGCAATACATGCGCAAGGTTTACCAAGACGAGGGCTATCACGAAGTAAAGGCGCCGCAGATTTTGGATCGGGGTCTGTGGGAAAAATCGGGCCACTGGGAGAATTACAAAGAGAATATGTTTACGACCGAGTCTGAAAATCGCTCGTATGCACTCAAACCCATGAACTGCCCCGGACATGTCCAGATTTTTAACTCAGGCCTACATAGTTATCGCGAGCTACCGCTGCGCTACGGTGAGTTTGGGCAGTGCCATCGCAATGAGCCCTCCGGTGCGCTCCACGGTTTAATGCGGGTTCGCGGCTTTACCCAAGACGATGGCCATATTTTCTGTACCGAAGACCAGATTCAGTCCGAGGTAGCCAGTTTTGATAAAGCAGTGCGGGCGGTCTATGCCGATTTTGGTTTTTCTGAGGTAGATGTAAAGCTAGCTTTGCGGCCTCTTAAGCGCGTGGGCGATGATGCCATATGGGATAAAGCCGAGGAAGCCTTGCGTGGTGCCTTGCGTGCTTCAGGCCAAACTTGGGAAGAATTGCCAGGCGAGGGCGCTTTTTATGGCCCCAAAATTGAATACCACCTAAAAGACTCGATTGGCCGTTCCTGGCAGTGCGGCACGATGCAGGTTGATTTTTCCATGCCGGCCCGCTTGGGCGCGGAATACGTGGCAGAAGACAACACACGTAAAGTACCGGTCATGCTGCACCGTGCAATTGTGGGTTCTCTGGAGCGCTTTATCGGGATTTTGATTGAGAACCATGCTGGAAACATGCCGGTTTGGCTGGCTCCAACCCAGGCGGTGATTCTCAATATTTCCGAAAATTCAGCTGCTTATGCCCAGCAAATCCAGCAATTGCTGAAAAAACAAGGGTTTAGGGTGGATGCGGATTTGCGAAATGAGAAAATTACGTATAAAATACGCGAGCACGCATTGCAAAAGCTCCCTTATCTGCTTGTAGTTGGCGATAAAGAGCGTGAAAGTAATACGGTAGCCGTTCGTGCCCGTGGCGGAGTGGATCTAGGTGTCATGCCTTTAGACGCATTCGTTGCCCGACTCCAGCAGGATATATCCCAGAAGGTCGGACCGGAGCTGAATTAAGCTCGGGGGAAGACGGTTTTTATTGTTTTTGATGAAGGAATTAGAAGATCGCTACTGAAAAATTGCAACGCATTAATCGGGAAATTACTGCTCCTGAAGTGCGTTTGGTTGGAATCGATGGGGAAGCCCTCGGTGTAGTTAAGTTGAACGAAGCTTTGGCTTTGGCAGAAGAGAAAGAAACCGATTTGGTTGAGATTGCTCCGACAGCCGTGCCGCCCGTAGTCCGATTGATGGACTTTGGTAAGTTCAAGTACCAAGAAGCCAAGCGTCAGCATGAAGCCAAGCTGAAGCAAAAGGTAATTCAGGTGAAAGAGGTGAAATTTCGCCCGGGTACCGATGATGGTGACTATGGTGTGAAACTACGCAATCTGATCCGCTTTTTAGAAGATGGCGATAAGACAAAGATTACGCTGCGGTTTCGGGGTCGTGAAATGGCCCACCAAGAAATCGGAGTACGGATGTTGGAACGCTTGAAGTTGGACTTGCAAGAGCATGGCCAAGTTGAGCAGTTTCCGAAGATGGAAGGTCGGCAAATGGTGATGGTGCTAGCACCAATCCGTAAAGCCAAGGCTTAAATAGTGTAGTTTTTTGCAGGGAGGCGCCGCAAGGCGCTGGCAGTTAGAAGTGCTGCTAGGTACAGGAAGAATAACCGTCGGTTATCACCTAAGTAGTGCGAATGAAAGAAGGGGAACTTCATGCCCAAAATGAAGAGTAAGAGTAGCGCCAAAAAGCGCTTCACGGTCCGCGCAGGCGGCACCATCAAGCGAGGTCAGGCATTTAAACGCCACATCCTCACGAAGAAAACAACCAAGAACAAGCGTCACTTGCGTGGCTCTACTGAAGTAGCGAAGGCTGATGTCAAGTCGATTCGCTCGATGCTTCCGTACGCTTAACCTCAGACTAATTTAGGAGAATTCAATGCCAAGAGTCAAACGTGGGGTTACAGCAAGAGCCCGTCATAAGAAAGTCACTGATGCCGCAACCGGTTACCGTGGACGTCGTAAAAACGTATTCCGTGTTGCTAAAGAAGCGGTTATGCGCGCAGGTCAATATGCCTATCGCGATCGCCGTAACAAAAAGCGGGTATTCCGTGCTTTGTGGATTGCGCGTATTAACGCCGCAGTACGTGAGCATGACCTGAGCTACAGCGTATTCATGAACGGCATGAAGAAAGCGGAGATCGAACTCGATCGCAAAGTGCTTTCCGATATGGCGATCATGGACAAAGAGGCATTTGCCGCTTTGGTCACGCGGATCAAATCCGTCGTTAACGCCACAGCTTAATTACAAGCTGAAATGGTTTCTCTCGACCCCATCGTCGAGGATGCCAAACGCGATTTTTCCAAGGCCGCTGATGCAGCAGCCTTGGAGGACGCGAAAGCCAGGTACCTCGGTAAATCAGGTGTTCTTACTGAGCGTTTAAAAGCGCTCGGTGCTATGTCGCCTGAAGAACGTAAAAGTGCCGGCGCATTAATTAATCAAGTTAAAACGGCAGTAGAGGCAGCGCTTCAAGAGCGCCGTCAAGCATTAGCAGATGCCGTATTGCAAACGCGCCTTGCTGCTGAATCCATCGACGTATCCTTGCCAGGCCGCGCTCAATCGGTGGGTAGTCTGCACCCGGTCATGCGAACGTGGGAACGGGTAGAGGCGATCTTTCATTCGATTGGCTTTGATGTTGCTGATGGCCCTGAGATCGAAACCGATTGGTTTAATTTTACGGCGCTCAATAGCCCTGAAAATCACCCTGCACGATCAATGCAAGATACCTTTTACGTTGACGGCACGGACTCCTTAGGTAAGCCTTTATTGCTGCGTACCCATACCAGCCCGATTCAAGTGCGTTACGCCAGTGAGCACGTAAAAAAGTACGCGGGCGCAGCAGTAATGCCGCCCATTAAAGTGATTGCCCCGGGTAGAACCTACCGGGTCGATAGTGATGCTACTCATTCGCCTATGTTTCATCAGGTAGAAGGCCTATGGATTGCCGAGAAAGTATCGTTTGCTGATCTTAAGGGTGTCTACACTGATTTCTTACGGACCTTCTTTGAGACCGACGCCTTAGAGGTGCGCTTTCGTCCATCGTATTTTCCATTTACCGAGCCGTCCGCCGAAATTGATATGGCCTTTGGTAGTGGCAAATTAGCAGGACGTTGGCTGGAGATTTCAGGGGCGGGGCAAGTGCACCCGAATGTGTTGCGAAACATGGGCATTGATCCAGAGCGTTACACCGGTTTTGCGTTTGGCTCGGGTCTTGAGCGCATGACCATGCTGCGCTATGGCATCGATGATTTGCGCCTCTTTTTTGATAACGACCTGCGCTTTTTGGCGCAGTTCCCTGCTTAATACTTCCATACTGAAATTAATCTAGCCCATGCAATTCTCTGAATCCTGGCTCCGTCAGTACGTTAACCCAGCACTGGACAGCAAAGCGCTTGGCCATGCGATGACGATGGCTGGCCTGGAGGTCGAAGAGCAATATCCCGTAGCGCCGCCATTTTCACAGGTGGTGGTTGCTGAAATTCTATCGGCAGAGCAGCATCCCGATGCCGATCGTTTGCGGGTATGCAAGGTCAATGCCGGCACTGGCGCTGAATTGCAAATTGTCTGCGGCGCGCCCAATGCCCGCGTTGGAATTAAGATTCCATGCGCACTGGTTGGCGCATTGCTTCCGCCTGCAGAAGAGGGCGGTAAGCCATTTCAAATTAAGGTGGGCAAGTTACGCGGCGTAGAAAGCCAAGGCATGCTGTGCTCAGGGCGTGAGCTTGGGCTCGGTGAGGGCCACGAAGGCATTCTGGAATTGCCGCTGGATGCACCAGTCGGTAGCAATATTCGTGAATACCTTGAGCTCGATGATCAGATCTACGTGATCAAGCTCACACCCAATAAAGCCGATTGCTTATCGCTTGCTGGCTTGGCACGTGAAGTGGCAGCGATTACTGGAGCGCCATTGTGTAGACCAACATGGACCGCACCGATTGCGACAATTACCGATACCGTAAAGGTACAGATCGATGCGCCGGATTTATGTGGGCGCTTTGCCGGCCGCGTGATGCGCGGTGTTAATCCAAAAGCCAAAACACCCGATTGGATTATTCAGCGCTTATGCCATGCAGGTCAGCGTAGTATTTCGCCTTTAGTTGATCTATCCAATTACGTCATGCTGGAAATGGGTCAACCGACCCATGTGTTCGATCTCGATCAATTGCAGGGTGATTTGCAGGTGCGCTGGGCAAAGCCGGGCGAAGCGATTACCTTATTAAACGAGCAAGTACTCAGTCCGATTGTGCAGGGTGAAATATCCAACCAGTTGGCTCAAGGTGTTGGTGTTGTTGCCGATAGCACAGGGCCGGTGAGTCTCGCCGGCATTATGGGCGGCAATACCAGTGCGGTTAGTGATGACACGGTCAATATTTATGTTGAGGCTGCATTTTGGTGGCCAGCTGCAATTCAAGGCCGTGCACGGCGATTTAATTTCACAACCGATGCAGGCCATCGCTTTGAGCGCGGTGTTGATCCTGCCGCTACCGTTACGCACCTCGAGTATTTATCGTCCCTTATTTTGGAGGTATGCGGCGGTCAAGTTGGCCCCATTTCGGATCAGATTACGCAATTGCCGGAGCGTAAGCCAGTCAGCTTACGACTGCAACGCGCCATCGATGTGATTGGTATTCCGTTAACAAGCGCGATTGTGGGCGATGTCTTTACTCGCCTCGGCTTTGAATTTACCGTTAACGATGGCGCTGATGCTGCGAAGACTACTTTTGTAGTGACGCCACCCAGCTACCGTTTCGATATTGAAATTGAAGAAGATTTAATCGAAGAGGTAGCCCGGCTTTACGGTTTTGAAAATATTCCCGATCATCCGCCGATAGCAGCATTAAAAATGAGTGCACCGCCAGAGGGGCGCCGCAGCGTGCATCGTTTGCGCCATGCGTTGGCGCAAGAGGGGTATCAGGAGGCGGTTAACTTTGGATTTACCGATCGCGAGAGCGAAGTGCGTTTGTCAATGCACCAAGGCGATGAAAGCCAAACAATTCAAGTGCGCAACCCAATCGCCAATCAATATGCCGTGATGCGCAGCACTCTATGGGGTGGTTTATTAGGTAATCTTCGGGCAAACCTGAATCGCGGCAGTAACCGCGTTCGTCTCTTTGAGATTGGTCGCGTATTTATGCGTAATCCCTCGCAAGGTGAAGCGCCAGGCATGGTTGCGGGCTACGACCAGCCCCGCCGCGTGGGTGGCTTAGCGTATGGCTCGGCGCTACCCGAGCAGTGGGCTAGCAAAAGCAGGGCGGTTGATTTTTTTGATGTGAAAGGCGATCTGGAAAGTGCGTTTGCACCACTGCAGTTTATTACTGCTGTTGCCGTGCACCCAGCCCTACATCCCGGCCGATCAGCGCAAATTGCATTTAAGGTGGGTAAAAAAACCATTTCGGTTGGCTGGATTGGTGAACTGCATCCTGCATTGCAACAAGCCTATGCTTTGCCTCAGGCGCCTATCTTATTTGAATGCGATTGGGATACCCTTGCTGATATTGGTATGCCAATACCGGCCGAGTTAAGTAAGTTTCCTGCAGTGCAGCGTGATTTGGCCGTGGTGGTAAAGCAAACTGTTGCGGCGCAAACCTTGCTAGATGCGATGAGCTCTGCCGGGCAGACCTTAGTACGTCAGATTGAGATCTTTGATGAGTTTCGACCTGCGCTAGATAGTGGCAGCATAGCCAAAGATGAAAAGAGTTTGGCGTTTCGGATAACCCTACAGAATTCATCGGAAACACTGCAAGATGCACAGGTGGATGCTGCCGTTGCTGTGCTACTTGCGGCGCTAGTGCAGCGTTGCGGCGCGCGACTCCGTTAAAAATATTACTACACTGAATTTAGATTCGTCATAATAGATACAACAACCTAATTTGTTTGCACAATACGAGCGCTCCATGAACGAAACCAATCAAACCGTAACAAAAAATGAACTCTCAGAAGCCTTGTTTGATCAGGTTGGTTTAAATAAGCGAGAAGCGAAGGACATGATTGATGCCTTCTTTGATCGCATCGGTGAGTCGCTTGAAGTTGGTACCGAGGTGAAGATTTCTGGTTTTGGCAACTTTCAGTTACGCAACAAATCTGCGCGTCCCGGCCGCAACCCCAAAACAGGCGAAATGATTCCGATTGCAGCACGCCGTGTCGTTACGTTTCATGCGAGCCAAAAACTCAAAGACGCGGTCGAGTCGCATGCTCGAGAAAACACAGCTTGATTCTGGGTTGGTGCTGCTGGGCTCCCAGCTGCCACCGATACCTAGCAAGCGCTATTTTACGATCGGAGAAGTAGCGGAGCTTTGTGGTGTTCGTTCCCACGTTTTACGGTACTGGGAGCAAGAGTTTGTCCAGTTACGCCCTCAGAAGCGCCGCGGCAATCGCCGCTATTATCAACACCACGAGGTGGTGCTAATCCGCAAGATCAGAGCACTTTTATACGAAGAGGGTTTTACGATTAGTGGGGCTCGCAATCGCCTTGAGGAAGTGCGCGGTGAACTCAAATTACGCGATGAGCTCGAGTCCATCCTGCGCATGCTATCCAGTCAATAATCAGAGTAGAAAGAACGCAATGCACCCATTTCATTTGGCTTTTCCAGTAGACAATTTGGAGTCTGCTCGCGCTTTTTATGGTGGCCTATTGGGCTGCCCCGAAGGGCGCAGCTCGGACGAGTGGATTGATTTCAATCTCTTTGGCCATCAAATCGTTGCTCACCTGGCGCAAGGTGAGGCAATCAATGACGTCCATTCCGATGTGGATGGAAAAAAAGTCCCGGTTCGGCACTTTGGAATTGTTTTATCCATGCCCGAGTGGGAAGCCATGGCCGATAAGCTCAAAAAAGCGGGTATTGAGTTTGTAATTGAACCCTACATTCGCTTTAAGGGCGAGGTCGGTGAGCAGGGAACCATGTTCTTCCTAGACCCATCGGGCAATGCCATTGAATTCAAGGCAATGGCCCAGCCAGATCGCCTGTTTGCCAAATAAGCAACTGCTACAATTTTAAGTTCAGTCGGGGCGTAGCGCAGCCTGGTAGCGTACATGCATGGGGTGCATGTGGTCGGAGGTTCAAATCCTCTCGCCCCGACCATCGATCTTCTTCCTTCGCCTTTTTGCGAGCACATTCATGAGCCTCTCCCAAACCCAGCCCACATCCTACTTTGGGCTCACCATTCCGTTTCTTGACTTTATTGGCGTTGTGCCTGATTTTGCTGAGAACGGCAAATCCCGTATTTGCCTTGATTTGCGCCCCGAGCTTTTGAATAGCTTTCAGGTGGGTCACGGGGGGCTTAGCATGACCTTGCTGGACTTTGCCATGGCTGCGGCAGCGCGGAGCGTTCATCCCGACGCCAAAGGCATGGTGACAATCGATATGACCGTGAGTTTTATGCGTCCGTCAACCGGTAAGCTCATTGTTGAGGGCAAACTACTGAAGTCAGGCAAAAACATTAATTATTGCGAGGGTGAGGTCATTAGTGAGGCTGGCGTGGTTACTACCAAGGCTTTAGGCAGCTTTATGATGCGCCGGTAACTATTCTCGGCAATCTGAAATAAATAATAATATTTATAACGATTATGTATTAAATCTTGTAATTAATAAGCAATAATCTTATATAAATAGTTTTACGAATTATCCCCTTACCGTTAGCTTTATTATTAAATTCCATTCATTTATTTAATAATACGTTTATAATTAATTAACCATAATTTATATGGCTTTTATTATTAACCAATGCCGGAGATATTCAGACTATGCCTTCCTATCAGGAATTATTAGCCCAGCGCGAGCAGCTGGACAAGCAAATTAAAGAAGCAGTGCAGCGGGAAAAAGCCGATGGCATAGCCAAGGCGAAGGTAATTATTGAGCAATATGGCTTAAATGCATCGGATTTGTTCAGCCGTAAAGCCGGCAGTAGTCGCGGACCGAGCGGTAAGGTGGCCCCAAAATACCGTGATCCTGCGACTAGGGAGACATGGACAGGTCGTGGTAAAGCGCCAAAATGGATTGAAGGTAAAAACCGAAGTTCGTACGCTATCTAACTGATTTAAATAGTTTTATGGAAGAAAGGCCGTCGTTGACGGCCTTTATTTTTTCCTTCTTCAGATCTTAGATTAAGTCATCGCCCGCTGGCTCCACTCGCATTTACGACCCATTCCCTCCAAAAAGACCGACTCCAATACGGCAAACCGGTTTGGGCTCTGATTACTGAGTCCCGAATCCACGCTGGTTGCTGGATAGCCCAATATCAGCGGGTTTTCAGTAATGATCATTTCTTCGGCCTCCAATGCTGCTTTTTCACTCGGAGCAGGCTTAAGAACCCCGGCATTTTCGCCCGCCAATTGCAAGACTCCAGGATGTAGCTGAATAAATCCCTCATCTACTAAGATTGGAATTCGCTGGGTTCGGCTGTTTTTGCTCAGATAATGGATTAAATGAACCTGTTCTACTGGGGGAATTAATGCATCGAGGTAAATCAGATCAGGGGCGATGGAAACTGCCTGCATTAAACCCTCAAGGCTGTCCATGGATATCTCCATATCGACTTTGAGTTGCCAATCCAGCATGGCATTGGCTAATTCAAGGCTATTTTCGGTGCGGCGAAAGATGCCCATTAATACGCAATGCGTACTTGCCTTTTGTCGCATACTGCGTTGCCGCCGCTGCAATTGCTGTTCAAGGGAGCTTGCCAAGATGCGACGATGACCGCCTCGGGTTTTCCAGGCAATTAATTCGCCCAGTTCCACCATTTTTTGAACGGTGCCGAGAGATACATTAAGAACTTTGGCGCTTTGACGGGTGCTGAGGTATTCCAGGTCAGGGGTGATGGCTTTCATTTTTCCTTAATTTGCTAATGTTGTAGGAGATTTAAAGCATAAAAAGCATTTCAGCTCGGATCTATCAGGATCGGATGAAATAAATGTAGGAAACATCCTATTTAATGGTCAGGAAATTCCATAATTCATGAAGAAAATACAGAGGGATAGTTGGAGGGCAGCGGCATTCGTGTTAAATTGAACATGTATTTGAATAAGCAATGATCAATCTGTAGGGGGTGAAGCCCTTGTGCAGACGGTTTAATCCACAGTTTTTTTTCGGGAAACCCGATGAAAGGTGAGCATCATGATTCAGTCCTCTAGAGGCAGTTCCTACCTCTTTGGCGGAAACGCCCCTTACGTAGAAGAACTCTACGAATCCTATTTGTTAGACCCAACCTCGGTAGCCGATCACTGGCGCGATTATTTTGACAATGTTAATCAAGTCCCCGCAGTAGACGGCTCCAGTGGTCCGGATATTGCCCATGCGCCGATCGTCGCTTCGTTTGCCGAGCGCGCTAAGCTGGGTCCAATCCGCGCGGTATCCGATTCCGCCGACTCCGAGATGGGGCGTAAACGCGTAGCTGTTCAGCAACTGATCGCAGCCTATCGCAACGTGGGTAATCGCTGGGCCAATCTTGACCCACTCAAGCGCACTGAGCGCCCCGATATTCCCGAATTGAATCCTGCCTTTTACGGCTTTACCGATGCCGATATGGACATCGTTTTTAATACCAGCAACACCTACTTTGGCAAAAACAACATGTCCTTACGGGATTTGTTGCAGGCTTTGCGCGAGACCTACTGCGGCACAATTGGCGCTGAGTACATGTACATTGCCGATCAACCCATCAAAAAATGGTGGCAAGAAAAATTAGAGTCGATTCGGTCATCGCCGACTTTCAATATAGAAGAAAAGCGTCAAATTTTGGATCGCGTCACGGCGGCCGAAGGCCTTGAGCGCTACCTCTCGGCAAAGTACGTTGGACAAAAGCGCTTTTCGCTCGAGGGCGGCGAGAGTTTCATTGCCTGTATGGATGAGCTGATTCGTGATGCAGGTGCTCGCGGGGTTCAAGAAATTGTGATTGGCATGGCCCACCGTGGTCGCTTGAATATTTTGGTCAACGTGCTTGGAAAAATGCCAAAGGACTTATTTGCGGAGTTTGAGCACAAAGCCGCTGAAGACCTTCCGGCTGGTGACGTTAAGTACCATCAAGGTTTCTCGAGTGATATTTCAACGCCAGGCGGCCCAGTGCATTTGTCCTTGGCGTTTAATCCATCCCATCTGGAAATCGTTAACCCGGTTGTGGAGGGCTCTGCCCGTGCACGGATGGAACGCCGTGGCGATCTAACTGGCAGTCAAGTTTTACCTGTACTGGTGCATGGTGATGCCGCGATTGCGGGCCAAGGCGTAATGCAAGAAACCCTAGCCATGGCTGAAGTGCGTGGCTATTCCACCGGCGGCACGATCCACATTGTGATTAATAACCAGATTGGATTTACGACCTCCGATCCACGCGACTTGCGCTCGAGTCTCTACTGCACCGACATTATGAAGGTGATTGATGCGCCGGTACTGCATGTGAACGGCGATGATCCAGAAGCCGTTGTTCTGGCAACGCAACTGGCTGTCGAGTTTCGGAGTCAATTTAAGAAAGACGTCGCGATTGATATCGTTTGTTTCCGTAAATTAGGGCATAACGAGCAAGATTCACCAGCAATGACCCAGCCATTGATGTACAAAATCATCGGCGCGCATCCCGGCACACGTAAGTTGTATGCAGACAAACTCGAGGCGCAGGGCGTTGTTCCAGCAGGAACCGGCGACTTAATGGTCAAAGAGTACCGCGCTGCGATGGATGCCGGCGTTCAAACATCCGATCCCGTACTGAGTAACTTCAAAGGCAAGTTCGCGGTCGATTGGTCACCATTCTTAAACAAGAAGTGGACCGATAGCGCAGATACCGCCATTCCGTTGACGGAGTGGAAGCGATTGGCAGAAAAAATTAGTACTGTTCCCGCAGATTTCAAAGTGCATCCCTTGGTTGAAAAGGTATTGCTCGATCGCGCCGCCATGGGCCGCGGGGAAATTAATGTCGATTGGGGCATGGGCGAGCACATGGCGTTTGCCTCTTTGGTGGCTAGCGGTTATCCCGTGCGCCTATCTGGGGAAGACAGTGGACGCGGTACGTTTACGCACCGCCATGCGGTTTTGCACAATCAGAGCCGAGAAAAATGGGATACCGGTACCTATGTTCCGCTGCAGCATGTGGCAAAAGACCAAGCCCCATTTACCGTGATTGATTCGATCCTGTCTGAAGAGGCGGTGTTGGGTTTTGAGTATGGCTACGCAGCAGCAGAGCCGAATACCCTAACCATTTGGGAAGCGCAGTTCGGTGATTTTGCCAATGGCGCCCAAGTGGTGATTGATCAGTTTATTGCCTCGGGTGAAGTGAAGTGGGGGCGCGTAAACGGACTCGTCATGATGTTGCCCCATGGCTATGAAGGTCAAGGCCCTGAGCATTCCTCAGCACGCCTCGAGCGCTTCATGCAGTTGTGTGCCGATACCAATATGCAGGTGATTCAGCCAACAACCGCCGCACAGATTTTCCATGTGCTGCGCCGCCAGATGATTCGTCAGTTCCGTAAGCCCCTTATTTTGATGACGCCGAAGTCCTTGCTCCGAAATAAGGAAGCGGCTTCACCACTCATTGAATTTACGAAAGGCGCATTCCAAACCGTAATTGGTGAGCGCGATGAATCGATTGACCCTAAAAAGGTCACGCGGATCATTATGTGTTCTGGCAAAGTCTATTACGACCTTGCTAAAGCGCGCGCCGATAAGTCGATTGGAGATGTTGCGATTATTCGTTTAGAGCAGCTTTATCCATTCCCGCACAAGGCAATTTCTACTGAAATGAAAAAGTATCCCGCACTAGAAGAGGTGGTGTGGTGTCAGGATGAGCCGCAAAATCAGGGTGCTTGGTTCTTTATTCAGCACAACATTTTAGAAAACATGAGCGAGGGCATGCGCATGGGCTACGCTGGCCGTCCCGCCTCCGCCTCACCGGCAGTGGGTTATGCCCACCTCCATCAAGAACAACAAAAGTCGCTGATCAATGCGGCCTTTGCCAAACTAAAAGGATATGTCGTTACTAAATAGGTAGCGGCAAATTCAAATCACATTATTTATTAGGAAGAATCATGGCTATTTTTGAAGTTAAAGTTCCCCAGTTGTCTGAGTCGGTTGCTGAAGCAACCTTATTACAGTGGAAGAAAAAAGTAGGTCAAGCGGTTGGTCAGGATGAAATCCTGATTGAGATTGAAACGGATAAAGTGGTGTTGGAGGTGCCATCTCCATCTGCTGGCGTACTGGTTGAGTTAGTGGTTGGCGATGGCGGTACCGTTGTTGCTGACCAAGTGATTGCCAAGATTGATAGCACGGCTACCGCATCTGCGACAGCGGCGCCAGCCATCGCGGTCGCTCCTGCACCTGCCGCGGCGAGCGCAGGGCCTGCTACCAAACCTGCCGCTGCTCCGATTGCGGGCGCCAGTGCAGCGCCTTCTGCCGCCAAAATGATGGCAGAAAATAATATGAGTGCAGCCCAGGTTGCTGGTACAGGACGCGATGGCCGCATCACTAAAGGGGATGTCATTAGCGCTGTTGCGGGGGGCTCAAAGCCTCCAAAAGTAGCCTCACCCGCTTTGCCCGGAATTGCAGTGCCCATGGGCGAGCGTCCAGAAGAGCGCGTACCGATGAGTCGGTTGCGTGCGCGGATTGCGGAGCGCCTACTTGAGTCCCAGGCAAACAATGCCATTCTGACGACCTTCAATGAGGTCAATATGGGCCCTGTGATTGCGATGCGCAACAAGTACAAAGATGTATTTGAGAAGACCCATGGCGTCAAGCTGGGTTTCATGTCCTTCTTTGTTAAAGCAGCCACCCATGCTTTAAAGAAATTTCCCTTGCTGAACGCATCGGTCGATGGCAATGACATTGTGTATCACGGCTACTTTGATATTGGTATTGCGGTTAGCTCGCCGCGCGGTTTAGTGGTTCCGATTCTGCGTGACGTGGATCAAATGAACTTAGCTGATATTGAAAAGAAGATTGCGGAGTATGGCGCGAAAGCCCGTGACGGCAAGCTGTCGATCGAGGAATTAACAGGCGGCACATTCTCGATCTCCAATGGCGGCGTGTTCGGGTCGATGTTATCGACGCCAATCATTAATCCACCGCAGTCAGCAATCTTGGGTATACATGCAACCAAAGAGCGTCCTGTAGTCGAGGATGGTCAGATTGTGATTCGCCCAATCAATTACTTAGCCCTATCGTATGACCACCGCATTATTGATGGTCGTGAAGCGGTACTTGGTTTGGTTGCTATGAAGGAAGCATTAGAAGATCCTTCACGTCTCCTGCTTGATCTGTAAGGGGCGAACACATGAGTCAAGTATTTGATGTGCTGGTTATTGGTGCGGGTCCTGGTGGTTATATTGCTGCGATACGGGCTGCTCAGCTGGGTTTTAAAGTGGCTTGCGCAGAATCCAATGCCTACGATGATCCCAAGGGCGAGCCACGCTTAGGCGGCACCTGTTTGAATGTCGGCTGTATTCCCTCGAAGGCTTTACTTGCCTCCTCAGAGGAGTTCGAAAAGATCAGCCACCATGTCGCTGATCATGGCATTACCGTCGGTTCGGTTAAGCTCGATTCGAACAAAATGCTCGCACGCAAAGATTTGATTGTGACGAAGATGACTGCAGGCATTCAGTTTTTGTTCCGCAAGAATAAAATCACGACCCTCAAAGGCCATGCCTCTTTTGTTGGTAAAACTGCCGATGGGTATCAAGTACAGATTGATGGCAAAGATGCCGGTACTGTCACGGCGAAAAACGTGATCATTGCAACCGGATCGAAGGCGCGCCATCTGCCCAATATCCCAGTTGATAACGTCCTGGTTTGCGACAATATCGGTGGACTCAAGTTTGATTCCATTCCCAAGCGTTTAGGAGTGATTGGCGCTGGTGTCATTGGACTGGAGCTAGGATCGGTTTGGCGCCGAGTGGGCTCTGAAGTGACAGTCTTAGAGGGCCTGCCTACATTTTTAGGTGCGGTTGATGAAGGACTCGCTAAAGAAGCCCATAAGATTTTTGTGAAGCAGGGCCTCAAGATCAATATGGGCGTCAAGATTGGTGAAGTCAAGGCCGATAAAAAAGGCGTTGTGGTTCACTATGAAGATGCTGAAGGCAAGGCACAAAAGCTGGAATGCGATCGGTTGATTGTGTCGGTTGGCCGGGTTCCCAATACCGATAAACTCAATCTGGAGTCCATCGGACTCAAAGTGGATGAGCGTGGTTTCATTCCAATTGATGACCATACTTGCGCTACTGCAGCCCCAGGAGTCTATGCAGTGGGTGATGTGGTGCGCGGTCCGATGCTTGCCCATAAGGCGGAAGACGAGGGCGTCCTGGTCGCAGAAATCATTGCAGGCCAAAAACCCCACATTGACTACAACTGCATTCCGTGGGTGATTTACACCGACCCCGAAATTGCTTGGGTAGGTAAAACCGAGCAGCAGTTAAAGGCCGAAGGTATTACCTACAAAGCAGGTCAATTCCCATTTGCTGCGAACGGACGTGCCCTTGGCATGGCTAGAGCCGAGGGATTTGTCAAGTTTTTAGCGGATGCAAAGACCGATGAAATTCTCGGTGTGCATATTATTGGGCCTAATGCCTCTGATTTGATTGCTGAGGCTGCGGTTGCAATGGAGTTTAAGGCGGCTGCCGAAGACATCGCGCGCATTTGCCATCCACATCCTAGCCTATCGGAAGTAATGCGTGAAGCAGCATTAGCTACGGATCAACGCGCATTAAATATGTAAGTTGAGCACACTCGCGTTTTACCGCAAAGAGCTGGAGACGCGCGGGTATCATTCCGACCCCGCGCAGGAGCGTGCAGTGGAGCGTCTGCAACGTTGTGAGGATGAGTGGGTTGCTTATAAGGATGTTCGTAGCAACGCCCTCACCAAAAAATTATTTCACCCGGCCCTCCCCAGGGGGGTCTACCTCTGGGGCGGAGTCGGTCGCGGTAAATCCTTTTTGATGGACTGCTTTTATGCGGCCTCGCCACTCGAAAAAAAGATTCGCATTCATTTTCATGAGTTTATGCGCGAGGTACATCGTGAGTTGCATGAGCTATCCGGTATGGCTGATCCCTTAGATGAATTGTCTAAGCGCATTGCCCAGCGCTATCGCCTCATTTGCTTTGATGAGTTTCACATTAACGATATTGCGGATGCGATGATTCTGTATCGGCTGTTGAGTGCACTGTTTGAAGATCGGGTGCAGTTCATCATGACCTCGAATTACAAACCCGATCAGCTCTATCCCAATGGCCTGCATCGGGATCGACTGTTGCCGGCGATTGCCTTACTTGAGAGTAAATTGGATGTTCTGAACGTGGATGCGGGCAGTGACTACCGCCAAATGCAAATGGCGCAGGTGCAAGCCTACTTTCAGCCACTCACATCGGTGAATGATGTGCTGATGATGCAAACCTTTCGCTCGGTAGTGGGCAAAGAGCCGGAAGAAAAGAATCCTGTCTTGCGGATTGAATCGCGCGAAATCAGACCCATGCATCGTGCCGCTGGGGTGGTGTGGTTTGACTTTAAAACTCTGTGCATGGGGCCGCGCTCACAGAACGATTATTTAGAGATCGCCAATCTCTTTCATACGGTCTTTTTATCTGGGGTACCGTATATGCCACCGCGCATGACCAACGAGGCAAGGCGATTTATCTGGCTGATTGATGTGCTGTATGACCATAAAATCAAGTTGATTATGACCGCAGAACTGCCCGCAGACCAGCTTTATACCGAAGGGCAAATTGTGGGTGAGTTTGCCCGAACCGTCTCCCGCTTGGTTGAAATGCAGTCCCGTGACTATTTAGATGCGCCGCGCCGTGTGGTTCACGCTGGCTTGACCTAAAATAGGGCTATGTCTACCTCTTTTACTCTGAATGCCGATTTGCACTGCCATTCCGTGGTCTCGGATGGCACACTCACGCCAGAGACCTTAGCCTTACGTGCATTTGAGAATGGTGTTCACTTATGGGCACTGACCGACCACGATGAGTTGGGTGGCCAAGCACGGGCTCAGCGCGCTGCCCGGGATTTAGGAATGGATTACCTCTCGGGCGTTGAGATTTCAGTCACGTGGATGGGCCATACGATTCACATTGTGGGTCTTGGTATCGATGCCGAGCACATGGGGATTTTGGAGGGCCTGCGCCGCACCCGGGATGGTCGTCAGAATCGCGCCAAGATGATGGCTGAACAACTGGCGAAAGTCGGCATTGCCGGTAGCTTTGAAGGCGCACTGATGTATGCCGGTAACCCCGAGCTGATCTCGCGTACCCACTTTGCACGCTTTCTAGTCGAGCAGGGCGTTTGTCGCGATACCGAACAGGTGTTCAAGAATTATTTAGTTGAGCATAAACCAGGCTATGTTCCGCACCAATGGGCTAGCCTAGATGACGCGGTAGCGTGGATCAAAGCGGCAGGCGGTGTTGCCGTGATTGCGCATCCAGGGCGTTATAAATTAACGGCCATGCAGCTCGATGAACTGTTCAAGCACTTTAAAGAGCTGGGCGGGTTGGCAATCGAGGTAGTGACTGGCAGCCACAGCGCCGCACAATATCAAATCTATTCAAAGGCTGCCGTGCATTATGGTTTCATGGCTTCGCGCGGCTCCGATTTTCATGATCCGCAAGAAAGTTACATCGACCTTGGTAAGTTACCCCACCTGCCGGAGCACTTAACCCCGGTATGGTCGGTCTTCCATTAGACTGCATCTTGCTAATGACTACCATGCCGAAGAAGGCCACTTAATTATGTTTGCAGAGCGCGTACTTTCTGGAATGAGACCAACCGGCCATTTGCATTTAGGTCATTACCATGGGGTTTTAAAAAATTGGGTGCAATTACAGTCCCAATACCCTTGTTTTTTCTTTGTAGCTGATTGGCACGCGCTTACCACCCATTATGAAACCCCGGATGTGATTGAGGCATCGGTGTGGGAGATGGTGATCGACTGGTTAGCTGCTGGTGTTGATCCAAAGCAAGCAACCCTATTTATTCAGAGCCGTGTGCCAGAGCATGCGGAACTGTTTTTGCTCCTGTCGATGGGAACCCCGCTGGGGTGGTTAGAGCGTGTGCCTACCTACAAAGACCAAATTGAAAAGCTCAAGGAAAAGGATTTGCAGACCTACGGATTTTTAGGTTATCCCTTACTGCAATCAGCCGATATTCTGATTTACCGTGCGCAGCATGTTCCTGTTGGAGAGGATCAGGTCCCGCATGTGGAGATGACGCGTGAGGTGGCGCGCCGTTTTAATAATTTATACGGGCGTGAGCCTGGCTTTGAAGCCAAAGCCCAAGAGTCCATCAAGAAACTTGGCGGCAAAGCTGCCAAACTGTATACCGAGTGCCGCGTGGCTTACCAGGAGCGTGGAGAGGTTGACGCGCTGGAGCGGGCCAGGGAACTGCTGCAGCAGGCCCAAAGCATTTCTAATAGCGATCGGGAGCGTCTCTTTGGTTATTTAGAGGGGTCGCGTAAAGTCATTCTGCCCGAGCCGCATGCTTTGCTCACTGCGGCCTCGCGTATGCCAGGTTTGGATGGGCAAAAGATGTCCAAGTCCTATGGAAATACCATTGGTATTCGGGAGGAGCCGGCGGTAGTTGAACGCTCGATTAAAACCATGCCTACGGATCCAGCGCGCATTCGCAGAACCGATGCGGGTGATCCAGCGCGCTGCCCTCTATGGCAACTGCATTTGGTGTATTCGGATAAAGCAACGCAAGAATGGGCTGAAAAAGGCTGCAAATCAGCAGGTATTGGCTGCTTAGAGTGCAAGCAGCCCGTAATTGATAGCATTTTGCGAGAGCAGCAACCGATGTTTGAGCGTGCCCAGCAATACTTGGATGACCCGAGCTTGCTCAGAGCCATCATTGCCGATGGCGGCGATAAGGCGCGTGCGGTTGCACAAGAAACCATGCGCGATGTTCGCGAGGCCATGGGTCTTGTCTACACATAAGGCGTATGCCCAATTTAAAGTCAGATCTTAGTTTGCCAAGCCATTCGGCGATTGCTCATCCATCGGAATGGGTGAGGCGCTTTAGCTCTTTGATTGCGAATGGGGGTAGGGTATTGGATTTGGCTGCAGGATCCGGTCGTCACAGCCTGTATTTAGCTAGTCAGGACTTTTCGGTGTTGGCAGTGGATCGGGATGTGGCAGCGCTTGAGATCCTTTTGCAATCAAAAACAGACCTCGATATTGAAATCGAGCAACTCGACTTAGAGGGACCCACGTGGCCCTTGGTAAATAGAGTAGGGCTTTTTGATGCTGTGGTGGTGGCCAACTACCTTTATCGACCTTATCTGCAATGTCTCCCTGATTTGCTCGCTGAGGGCGGTATTTTGATGTACGAGACCTTTGCTATCGGCAATGCCGCCTTTGGCAAGCCCAGCAACCCCGATTTCCTTCTGCAAACAGGGGAATTACTCGATTTTGCAGCGCGCCACAGTCTTCATATTCTTGCTTACGAGGATTTATACGAAGCGCAGCCCAAGCCCGCTATGGTACAACGTCTTTGCGCCGTAAAGGGTAAGCTAAAAGAGCGCCATCCGTTACAATTTCAGGGATGAGTACGACCCAATCCCAGCCCCATTCCGTAGCTAGCCTAAAGCCTAAATCCAAGCCGATGCACGGCAGCATGGTGGCGATTGTCACGCCCATGTTGGAGGATGGCAGTTTGGATTACCCTGGTTTAAGAAACTTACTGGATTGGCATGTTGCTGAAGGAACCGATGGCATTGTCATCGTAGGCACTAGCGGAGAGTCGCCTACGGTTTCGGTCGCAGAGCATTGTGAGCTGATTCGAGTTACGGTTGAGCACATTCATGGTCGTATCCCGGTGATTGCGGGCACTGGTGGTAACTCTACCTTGGAGGCCATTGAACTTACCGAGTTTGCTAAAAAGGTCGGCGCTGATGCGAGCCTGCAGGTCGTGCCGTATTACAACAAGCCGACCCAAGAAGGCATGTACCTGCATTTCAAAACCATTGCTGAAAAAGTCGACTTACCCGTTATTTTGTACAACGTACCCGGCCGGACGGTAGCCGATTTGGCGGGCGAGACCACGGTGCGATTGGCTGCTGTACCGGGAATTATTGGCATTAAAGACGCTACTGGTAATTTAGAGCGCGGCAGTATGTTAATAGCAGACTTAAAAGCAGCAGGCCGAGCGGACTTTGCAGTCCTTTCCGGTGATGATTTGAGTGCTATTTTATTAATGTTCATGGGTGGAAATGGCAATATTTCCGTTACTGCTAACGTGGCTCCGCGCCTGATGAGCGAACTCTGTGCTGCAGCAATGGCCGACGATGTTGCAAAAGCCAGGGCAATTCAATATCAGTTACTCGGGGTACATAAGGCCATGTTTACCGAGGCCAACCCAATTCCAGTTAAATGGGCTCTGCATCAAATGGGTAAGATTACGGCCGGTATCCGCTTGCCATTAACCCCACTCAGTCCCGCCTTGCGCGAGCCGCTCAAACACGCATTAATACACGCCGGACTATTATGAAAAACGCATTTCTTATCGTACGCCGTGCCCTGATTGCTGCCAGCATTACTAGTCTGCTTGCCTGTACTTCGGTGACAACAAATGATACGGTTGACTACAAAGCGGCCGGTGCAGTGCGCGGACCCAACCTAACCCTGCCTCCCGATTTAATTACGGCGCAGGCCGACCGTCGTTATATTGTGCAAGATGGCTCCGCAACCATGTCGGAGTTCAGTGCTGCGTCCAAAAAAATCAGTCAGACACGTCAAAACGTGCTCACCGGAATAGCGGGAATGCGCATTGCGCGCGATGGTGAAAAGCGTTGGCTTGTGGTTGAGCGGCCAGCCCCAGAACTGTATCCCCTCATTAAAGATTTTTGGCAAGAGAATGGCTTTTTATTGGTGATTGATTCGCCATCCACCGGCATTATGGAAACCGATTGGGCAGAAAATCGCTCGAAGATCCCCCAAGATATTATTCGGAGAACCTTGGGTAAGATGATGGATTCACTGTATGACACGGGGGAGCGTGACAAATATAAAACCCGCCTAGAAGTACCAAGGCCTGGAGAGACTGAGGTCTACATTACGCAGCGTGGCGCATTAGAGAAGTGCGTTTCTGATAGTACAGGCTCCTGTATTTCTACGGTATGGACGCCACGCCCGAATGATCCGCAATTAGAGGCAGTTTTCTTAGCCCGCTTAATGGAGCGCCTGGGCGTTTCACAAGAATCAGCCCGTGCTCAGGTGGCCGCCGCGACTTTGGCACCCCCAAAAACACCCAAAGCGAAGTTTGTACAAGAAGGCAATAACACCGGCCGCATTGATATGAGCTCTAGTTTTGACCGGGCCTGGCGTGATGTTGGTCTTGCGTTAGACCGCTCCAACTTCACAGTAGAAGATCGTGATCGTTCCAAGGGGATTTACTTTGTGCGTTACGTCAATCCGAAAGAGGTTGGTGAGTCCAAAGGATTCTTTTCAAAACTATTTGGTAGTAAGGATGACTCTAGCCTAAAAGCAAAACGCTATCGTGTGGTCCTCAAGTCGAGCGGTGAAAACCTAACTCAGGTAACTGTTCAGGACGACGCAGGTAAACCAGAAAACACACCCGCCGGTTTTAGATTGCTTACTTTATTAGATGAGCAGTTGATTAAATAAATCAACTGCGCCAATAAAAAAAGCCGCTATGAAGCGGCTTTTTTCTCTTCAGAGGAAGATTACTTGCCGGCAGGTGCTGGAGCAGCAGCTGGAGCAGCAGGAGCAGCGCCAGCAGCAGGAGCAGCTGGTGCAGCGGCAGGAGCGGCATCAGCTGGAGCAGCTGCAGGAGCAGGTGCTGGGGCAGCGGCAGGAGCAGGTGCTGGCTTTGCTTCTTCTTTTTTACCGCAAGCAGCCAAAGAAACTGCGAACAATGCTGCGAGTACGAGCGAGAGTGATTTTTTCATTTGAATAATCCTTAAATAAAGAACAACAAGTAGTATTAACCAGAATATGGCTTTAAAACGCTACGGGTTTCCCCGTAAAACATTCCTCCGCAATTATAACGATCCTTCGGTTTTATCTGCCAGTAATAACCAGCCGGAGCAGTAGGCGTCATAAAGGGAATTGCTATCCTTGCCAATATCCTTCAAATACCCTGTATTTTTATTGCCGAGGGCGGGCAAGCGATGTTGCTCAGAAAGTACGTTCCAGCACAGTCTGACGGCTAGGGACTCGCCTTCCGTTTGATTTTCACCATTGCAAAAGACGGTATTTTCCAGGCGCATGAGCCGTGTCAACGGGTGCAATCGGAGTGACTTGGCTTCAAGGTAGCGAGCAAAAGCCCTGATGGAAAGGGGCTTATCTGGGCCGTTAAAAAAGGCGTGGGGCTTGGGTTCGCTGAGGTAAGCTGCGATCCCTGGCAACAGCGTTGCGCCGGATTCTAGCTTGAGGTCCTTTAGGTGGCCCTTCAGCTGGCGTATTAGCTCCATAGGTAAAGTATCTGGGCTTGCGCTTGCAGTCTGTTGCGGATCCTGATAGTGCTCGGCCAGGCTGGGTTTGCTATCCAGCGATTCTGCTAAGTGCCATAAACCCTCTTGAATAAGCTCCCGATAGGAGGCTGCCCGAAAGCCAACCGACCACGTTTGGCAGCCTGCATCGAGTGATACCCCCTCATGCGCAATGTGGGGCGGTAAGTAGAGCATGTCACCAGGCTCTAAGACCCATTCTTCGGTCGCCTTAAAGTGAGCCAGGATTTTTAATGGCAAGTGGGGTTTTAGGCTTAAATCCCCTTGGCTGGAGATCCTCCATCGGCGCCTACCTGACATCTGAATTAAAAACACATCGTAGGAATCAACATGAGGGCCGACGCCGCCGCCAATGCCTGCAATGCTGATCATCACATCATCTAGGCGCGCGTCCGGAATGAAGCGAAACCAGGATAAAACCGTTTTAGCTGCCGGATGAAGTGCATCTGCGCCCTGTAGCAAGAGGGTCCAATCCGGTTTGCTAATGGAAGGGATGGTTTTGGATGAAAAAGGCCCTGTACTTAGCTTCCACGGTTTGCGTTGAATTAAGCGGCATTCGCTATCGGGGTGACCAGCAAGTACCCGTAACTCTGCGGCAGAGATTGGGCTATCGAGGGCCTTACCAGCAGCCTTAGCAAGCTGAAAAGCCGGTATAGCCGCGCGTACCAGTAAGGGCTTTTTATGCCAGTATTGACGCATAAATTGCTCAGGACTAATCCCTCCCAAGAGGGCCCAGGGGGCCTTGATCGGCAGGGGTTGCGGGGGTGTTGGAGGCACGTATGGCGTGCTCAAGTAAAATGGCTTCATCTGCAGTTCGTAATTAATCTGAAAATAGGCTTTTGGCACACACGCGCATGAAGATCGAAAAAAATACCGTCGTATCGCTTCGTTACAAATTAACCGACGCGCAAAACAATGTGATTGAAGAGCCCGATTCCCCGATGGTATACCTTCACGGTGGATACGATGGTACTTTTCCGAAAATAGAAGCTCTACTAGATGGTCGTGAGTTAGGTTTTGAGACCGCCATTCAATTGGAGCCGGGCGATGCTTTTGGTGAGTACGATCCTGACCTATTAAAAATCGAGCCCCGTGCACGCTTTCCGGAGCCAATTGAAATTGGTATGCAGTTCGAAGGCATTCCGGAAGCGCTTGATGAGCATGGCGCGATTATTGAAAGTGAAAACGATGCGGATGAGGATGAGGATGACTTGCAGCCCTTGATTTATACCGTGACGGATGTCGCTGATAGCCAAGTTGTACTCGATGGAAATCACCCTCTAGCAGGCATGGCCCTTCGCTTCACGCTGCAGGTTACTGATGTGCGCGCAGCAAGCGAAGAAGAAATTCAGAATCGCCACCCCGATGGCGTCGATAACATTACCTTTGGCATGCCCAACGATGATGAAGATGATGTGGATTTAGATCAGTTGATTGATGCGGCAGTCGATACCGGAAAAAATAATCCGCGCACCTTGCACTGAATTAAACCTACTCTTTAAGCCATTGTTTAATGGTGTCCAGATCATGTCTGGTCTCTTGGCCGCTAGGCTGTAGGGATGGGGCATTTGAATCGTCAGTTGGAGCACCACTCAGCTTGGCAAGCTTCGCCTCGAGTTGCTTAATCTTAGCCTCTTGCTCTAGTGTCGCGTCAATCAGTCCTTTGAGCGCCATGGATACCGGGTCGTCGACATTCGGTGTGATGCCGTAGGCTGAAAAGTAAGCCTTCTTATCATTGACATCGCTGCCATGTTCGCTCGATGGTAAATCGGGATGCAAGATGCGTGCCGGTACGCCCACCGCAGTAGCACCTGCAGGAATTTCTTTTAGAACAACGGCATTCGAGCCAACGCGCGCACCATCGCCTACCGTAAAGCCGCCCAACACTTTTGCCCCCGCACTAATCACCACCCCTTTACCTAAGGTTGGGTGGCGCTTCACGCCTTTGTAGAGTGAGGTACCACCAAGGGTAACGCCCTGATAGATGGTGCAATCATCGCCAATCTCAGTAGTCTCACCAATCACAATGCCAAGGCCATGATCTAAAAAAACACGGCGCCCGATTTTTGCCCCCGGATGAATCTCAATGCCGGTTAACAGCCGAGCCAACATCGACCAAAAGCGGGCGACCCACTGCAAGCCACTATTCCACAAAAAGTGTGCTACCCGATGCAGCCAAACGGCGTGCAAACCGGGGTAGCAGGTAATGACCTCCCAGCGATGACGTGCCGCAGGGTCACGAACAATAATGGAATCAACTTCATCAAAAAGGGCTTTAAACATAGTCACAGTTTAAAGCGAACTGCCTACTTTCTCAGAAGCATCTGTTTTGCTATGCCGCGAAGCAGGTCAATTTCTTCGGTTTGCAGCTCTGCCCGCGCAAAAAGGGCGCCGAGCCGAGCCATGAGTTTTTTTGGATTTTCAGGGTTCAAATAGCCGATGGACTCGAGCCCTAAACGCAAATGCGCTAGCATCGCTGCAACCGCAGCTGGATCGGCCAGACCATTCACGTCAGGTGGGGGCGTCGAATCAGTATTGGGGGCGTTTAAACCTTCGATTAAGGCTTCCCGTAGGCCATAGGCACACACCATGACTGCTTGCGCCAAATTAAGCGATGGGTACTCTGGGTTTGCCTCGAGCCATACCCGATGCGTGCAAAGCGCCAGGTGGGCGTTATCAAGACCAGTACGTTCTGGGCCAAACATTAATGCAACGCGCTTTCCTGCCGCTAATTGCGCTGTAATGCGAGCGCGCGCCTGGGACCAATTCAGGCCCGGCGGCCCAAACTCACGGTTGCGGCTGGTTAATCCCAGTACCAAGGTGCAGCCAGTCACCGCTTCGTTGAGGTCGTTTTCTTCATGGCTGGTTTGTAAGATATCCAAGGCCCCGCTGGCTAAGGCCACTGCCTCTGGTGCTTGTGCCATCCCTGGCGTTTTTGGATTGACCAAACAAAGGTCATGAAAGCCCATGGTTTTTAATGCCCGCGCCGTTGAGCCAACATTGCCAGGGTGACTGGTTTCTACCAAGATAGTACGAAGCTGGGTAAAAGCGGCTGCACTAGATTGATCTTGGGCTTGTGCTTGGGATAAGGCGGCGTTGTTTTTCATAGGGCGGTCATCGGATCGTTTAGAATCAAGCCGTTAGCTCGGTATTGGCTTCGAGCTTGTTCTTATTTAATTTGTTCACCACTATATATGCACCCCATGTTAAATGTGGCCATCAAGGCTGCCCGTCGTGCTGGAAACGTGATAAACCGTGCCTCCCTCAATTTGGAGCGGCTGCAGGTTGACCGTAAGCAGCACAATGATTTCGTGACCGAGGTGGATAAGGCGGCAGAGGTAGCCATCATTGAAATGCTCAGTGATGCGTATCCCACGCATGGTTTTTTAGCAGAAGAAACCGGTGAACACAATTCAGGTGCGGAGTCTATATGGATCATTGATCCACTCGATGGCACCACCAATTTCATTCATGGTTTTCCACAGTATGCGGTGTCGATTGCCCTCTCGGTTGCGGGCGTTACGCAACAAGCAGTGGTGTATGACCCCAGTCGCGATGAACTCTTTACGGCAACGCGCGGTAGCGGCACCTACTTGGATCGCCGCCGCTTACGAGTCGCTAGTCAAACTCGCTTAAGCAATTGCTTGCTCGGCACGGGCTTTCCGTATCGGGAAGACCAAGATCTACAGACCTACTTAAAGATGTTTGCCGAGATGACAGCGCAGTGCGCTGGATTGCGCCGGCCTGGGGCAGCTTCCTTGGATTTGGCCTACGTTGCCGCAGGTCGATACGATGGCTTTTTTGAGAGTGGCTTAAAGCCGTGGGATATGGCAGCAGGCGCCTTGCTCATCAGCGAAGCGGGCGGCTTAGTAGGTACTTATCGCGGCGAGGAAAATTACCTTCATAGCGGAGAGATCATGGCAGGTAATCCCCGCATTTTTGCCCAGCTTGCACAGAGCCTGGCGAAGTACAGTAAAGCCTAAGCTCAAGCCCAATCGCTTAATTCTTGAATTACTTTTTTACTAAATCTAAATAGCGTACTCCGCTTTGATCAATGCATAGGGCGCTGGCTTTAGGTAAATACGTTTCGGGGTGATCGAGGTCCCAGTCTGACAAAACCCAGCGTTGCCATTCCTGTGTATTGTGGTTTTCATGGTGCTGCGCTGGTAAATGCGTATGCCCATGAATTAATTTACCGATTGATTGGGATTGAACGAGGTCAGCACAGGCCTCTAGGGTGACATTGCCTTTTAGATTTGCGCCCTCAAGGCTAAACCGCGTATCGCGGCGATACTGCGCCTTGCTATTTTGTCGAAGATGATCCGCAATTGCATGACGCCAGGGAAGCGGTAAGCGCAAAAACGTTATTTGAATCCACGGCTTACGTGTCCAAGTTCGATATAACTGATAGCCAGGATCGGCAGTACATAAACCATCACCATGACTAAGTATGTACTGATCACCAGCAATTTCTACTGGGGAGGGATCAGATAAAAGCGTCATCCCCGTTCTTTTTAGAAAAGCACTGCCTACTAAAAAATCGCGGTTGCCATGCATGTAATACGTTTTAGTACGTCCAGAAAGCCCAGTTAGGGCATTCTTCACTTCGCTATGAAATGGCGACTGTGCATTGGCATCATCGCCCACCCAATACTCAAATAAATCACCCAGAATGAAAACGGCTTCGACTTCACGTGCTTCTTTTTCACAAAAGTCAAAAAAGCGTTGCGCCGTCAAAGGCATTGACGGCGTTAGGTGCAAATCCGAAATCAGAAAGGCGCTGGCGTGATTGGGTGGCATCAAGCAATGGCATCCAGGATCGATTGATGATCTTGATTACTCAGCAAGAATACTTGCTTTCTCAATCACCACATCTTCGGTTGGTACGTCTTGATGAAATCCGGAACTTCCCGTTTTGACTTTGCGAATCGCATTGACTACATCCATACCGTCGCTAACGGCTCCAAACACAGCGTAACCCCAGCCTTGCGAGGTGGGTGCGGTGTGGTTCAAAAAATCATTGTCATTGACATTAATAAAAAACTGGGAGCTTGCCGAATGGGGTTCGTTGGTACGCGCCATCGCCACAGATCCGTTGACATTTTTCAGGCCATTGTTGGCTTCATTTTCAATCTCGGCTTGGGTTGGCTTTTGTTTCATGCCAGGCGCCATGCCGCCACCTTGAATCATGAAGTTATCAATTACGCGATGAAAGATTGTGCCATCGTAGTGGCCGCTTTTGACGTAGTCTAAAAAACTAGCGACGGTCTTGGGTGCTTTTGCAGCATCCAGTGTGAGGGTGATGTCGCCTTTATTGGTTTTGAGGAGTACTTGTGCCATTGCTTGGTTTACTTTCTTGAGGGTTGGGAATGGGTTTGGGTGTGCTGGGTGAGTTGGGTGCAGATGCGTTGTTACTGGCCTGAGGCGTTTTCAAAATACCAAGCAGGGCGGTGGCACGGCGTTGGTATTCGCGCTGGTTAGTACGTTGCTTGGCTGCATCGATGTAGGATTTTGCAGCTAGGCGGGTATAGACCTCGCCCAAATTAGCAGACGCAATCGCGTAATTTGGTTTGAGTTTGAGTGCGAGCTCCAAATAATCGCGCGCTTCAATCCACTGGCCTTGATTAGCGGCAAGCGCTGCTAAATTATTGTAGGGCTCAGCCAACTCCGGAAACTGTTGGGTAATTTCAATCAAGGTTTTCTGTGCTGCTGCGTATTGCTTTAACTCAATCTGAAGGCGCGCTTGCACAAAACGCAGTTGTACATTGCGGGGATTTTTGAGGAGCAACTCATCAATCCGCTTAATTGCTTCAGGATATTTTTTGGCCTTGACGAGCTTTTCAATTTCGCTGGGAATGCCATTACGCACCACGGGATCCGGTTCAATAATCAGAAAAGATAAAAAGGGTAGGGCCACCGTTTCAGAGAGCTCTGGCGGCAAAGGATCAAATCCAGCATTGGGGGAGAGCCTGGGCGGCTCATTCGGGCCAAAACCACCCAAAAAGGGGGCTAATATTGGACTGGGTTGCTCTTGCACAGCAGCTGGATTACCAAAGGCTTGGGCGTTCGCATTATTGGATTGTGCGAGTGTAAATAAAAGAAGGAAGAGGGACGCCGTTACTGACCAAAGCGCCATAGCGGATGCACTTGTTTTTGAGGGCATCTGCAGAGAGGGGCAAAAGGGCATGGTGGTCGGGGGTAAAGGGGGGAAGGAGGGGCGCATTCGATATACTCAGCGCTCAGTCTAACAAATCAGGATTGTTTTATCCGACTTGCCCTTCCTTTAGTCCCTATGCTGCAAATTTACAATACCCTCAATCGCTCAAAACAGATCTTCACCCCTTTAATTCCGGGGCAGGTGAAAATGTATGTCTGCGGCATGACGGTGTACGATTTCTGCCATATAGGGCATGCCCGCGTCATGATTGTGTTTGATATGGTGGCCCGCTGGCTCAGAGCTAGCGGCTATGCGGTGGTGTATGTCCGCAATATTACGGATATTGACGATAAGATTATTCAGCGAGCTATTGAGAATGGCGAGCCCATTGCGACCCTGACACAGCGCTTTATTGATGCCATGCATGTCGACTCGGATGCGCTGGGCCTCATGCGCCCTGACCAAGAGCCACGCGCTACCGCTTACATTGAACAAATGCAGGGCATGATTGGTCGGCTAATGGAGCGCGAAATTGCATACCAAGCAGAGGATGGCGATGTCAATTACGCTGTTCGACTCTTCCCAGGTTACGGCCGCCTTTCTGGTAAGTCCCTTGACGATCTCCATGCGGGCGAACGGGTTGCCGTCGGTAGCGGCAAGCGTGATCCACTGGATTTCGTTTTATGGAAAAGCGCAAAAGAAGATGAGCCTAGCGATACTCGCTGGAATTCCCCATGGGGCGAGGGCAGGCCGGGTTGGCACATCGAATGCTCGGCGATGTCCTGTGAGCTCCTGGGTCAGCACTTTGATATTCATGGGGGCGGTGCTGATTTGCAGTTTCCGCACCATGAAAATGAGATCGCGCAAACCGAAGGCGCGCTCTATGGTCAAGAGCGCAGTGATAGCGATGCCCCTTGGGTCAATTACTGGATGCACAATGGCCACATCCGGGTCAATCAAGAAAAGATGTCCAAGTCTTTGGGCAATTTCTTTTTGATTCGGGATGTATTAAAACTATATGATCCCGAAGTCATTCGCTTCTTTATGTTGCGCGCCCACTACCGCAGCCCCATTAATTACAGCGATGCTCAGCTAGATGAGTCTCGCTCCGGACTCGTGCGCCTCTACACTGCCTTGGCCCAAGCGAATGCAATAACAGCACCTGCCAATCAGAGTCCGGTATTAACCGAGCCCTGGGCTGAGCGCTTTAATGCGGCGATGGACGATGACTTTAATACGCCAGAGGCCATTGCCGTTTTATTTGATCTTGCAACGGAACTGAATCGTAAACATGCCGCAGGTGAGCAGGGTAGTGTTAACGCCCATGCTGACCTCATGCGCCGTCTTGCTGGTGTGCTGGGTTTTCTGGGGCGTGATCCTTCCGCATTTTTGCAAGGCGGAAACCCAGATGAACTTGGCGCATCTGCGATCGAAGAATGCATTGTTGCTCGGGCGCAAGCAAAGCAAAGTAAAGCTTTTGCAAAGGCCGATCAAATTCGGGCCGACTTGCTTAAACAAGGTGTAGTGCTGGAAGACAAGCCAGGAGGGATCACTGAATGGCGACGAGCGTAAAAAAACCAGCAGTTAAAAAAGTAGTAGCTAGTAAGGCTGCGGCGACGAAAAATCCCCCATTACCCGCAATTATAAAAGCAGCAGAGGGTAAGTTAAAGCCCGATACAGGCGAGCCCAACTTAACCGTGATTGCACCGGATTATTGGGATCAGGCGTGTCAAGAGCTCATGAAGCAAGACCGCATCCTTAAGAAACTGATTCCAAGCTATGGCACCGGGTTTTTAGTGACGCGCGGCGATCCGTTTACAACCCTCGCTAGAGCGATTGTGGGTCAGCAAATTTCCGTATCGGCTGCTCAGGCAGTATGGGATCGAATGGTGATTGCCGTTGGAAAAAAAGTGAACCCTAGCCGTGTTTTGGCGGCCACACCCGAATCCCTGCGGGCCGCAGGTCTCTCAGGACGCAAGGTGGAATACATCCGTGACCTAGCCGACCACTTTGCTTCGGGCCGTTTGCATGCAAACCAATGGCAGGATATGGACGACGAAAGCGTGATTCGGGAGCTCAGCGCAATTCGGGGTATTGGTCGCTGGACTGCAGAAATGTTCTTAATATTCAATATGATCCGGCCCGACATTCTGCCCTTGGATGACATTGGGCTGATTAAGGCCATTTCCCTTAATTACTTTAGCGGCGAGCCGGTGAGTCGCCATGAAGCGCGCGAAGTGGCCGCCAATTGGGCCCCTTGGCGCACGGTTGCGACCTGGTATATGTGGCGAAGTATCGACCCCATTCCCGTGGAATACTAAAATCAAGCCATGAAGACCACTTTTTTGGATTTTGAACAATCCATCGCTGAATTAGAGGCGAAGATTGACGAGCTGCGTTTTGTGCAAGATGAGTCCTCGGTTGATATCTCCGATGAAATTAAGACGCTCTCTGAAAAAAGCCAACAGCTGATTAAAGACATTTATGCCAACCTTACCCCTTGGCAAGTTTCTCAAGTAGCGCGCCATCCACAGCGTCCTTACACCTTAGATTACGTCAGCGGTCTGTTTACGGATTTTCATGAGTTGCATGGCGATCGCACCTTTGCTGATGATCAGTCGATTATTGGCGGCTTAGCCCGTTTTAATGATGTACCGTGCATGGTCATTGGCCATCAAAAGGGGCGCGATACCAAAGAGCGCGCCTTGCGTAATTTTGGTATGAGCAGGCCCGAGGGCTATCGCAAAGCGATGCGCCTCATGCGCCTCGCTGAGAAGTTTCAGATCCCTGTTTTTACCTTTGTGGATACCCCAGGCGCATTCCCTGGTATTGATGCCGAAGAGCGCAACCAGTCGGAAGCCATTGGCCATAATCTGTATACCCAAGCCGAACTCACTGTACCAATCATTGCCACCATTATTGGTGAGGGTGGGTCTGGCGGCGCCTTGGCGATTGCAATGGGGGATGCGGTATTGATGCTGCAAAACTCAACCTACTCCGTTATTTCGCCCGAGGGCTGCGCCTCTATTTTATGGAAGACGGCTGCAAAGGCACCCGAGGCCGCTGAGCAATTGGCGCTGACGGCGCAACGCTTAAAGGGTCTTGGCTTGATTGATAAGATCGTGGCAGAGCCTACGGGTGGAGCCCACCGTGATTATGCTGGCATGATGGACAATATGCGCAAAGCTTTGACCGACTCGCTGAAACCATTTCAGTCGATGGATGTAGATGCATTACTAGAGCGCCGTCATGAGCGGTTAATGAGCTATGGCAAGTTTAAGGAAATCAGTCCCAAAGCCTAAGTCCGCAGCAGGGCGGACGCCATCCAAGCGCAGCCCTTTGCATTTGGAAGCGGAAAGTTATCTTAATAAAGCACCACGCATTGCAATTGCCTTGAGTGGCGGTTTGGATTCAGTGGTATTGCTGGATTCGATTTGCAGGGCTATTAACAAAGCAAATCCCTCTCCCACTATTTTTGCATTTCACATTCACCATGGCCTACAAAAAGCAGCCGATGAGTGGCTTCTATTTTGTGAGGCGCTAGCCAAAAAATACCGGGTTGCATTTGATTTTCGCTTGCTTCATATCGATACTGCACAGAATGCAGGAAACATCGAGGCGAGAGCGCGTAGCGCTCGGTATGAGGCGCTCACTGAGCTGTGTGCATACCACGGCATCGAAGACCTCTTGCTTGCACACCATCAAAACGATCAGGCTGAAACCATTTTGCTGCAATTGCTGCGTGGCGCTGGAGTAGCTGGCTTATCCAGCATGCCCGAAAGCAGAATCCGAGCGTCAACTACTAAGCAGGTGACCAGCATTACGCTGTGGCGACCCTTATTGCAATTAAGCCGGGCCGAGCTAGAGGCCTATGCCCGCGCACACAAGCTTAAATGGATTGAAGATCCCAGCAATCGTAGCAGTAAGTACCGGCGCAATGCCATTCGGAAGACGGTATTGCCGAAGCTTGAGATCATTCAGCCAGGTGCTACTGCTAATTTAGCGCGCAGCGCTGAATTACTCGCGCAGGCACAGCATTTACTAGACCGTCTTGCCCTGCACGATGGTAAAAAAATTCACAACCTAAAGCGTAATTCCTTAAGCGCGCAGCCGTTACTTGACTTAAATGCAAGTGATCCCGCAGCAGCAAACAATCTACTGCGGTATTGGCTAAAGGCTGCTGGCCTAGCCATGCCCTCGCAGGAACGTCAACAAGCGTGGTGGGCAGATTTAGTGAAAGCACGCAGTGATGCCAAACTGGAATTGCTTCACGATGGGTACAGTATTCGATTATGGCGCGGGCAACTCCAGATCAGTGCATCGGTACAGTCAGAAGAAAGCGAGCAGGGTGAGTGGACTTTTGTATCGATACCAGCAAAGAGTGATCACGGGGGCTTGCCGGCCGCATGGCTCACGAAGGCGAAGAAAACGGGTGCCATTGAGTTTCGTGAGCGCAGAGGTGCTGAACGTTTGCAAGTCACTGCCACTGGGCCACGCAAGACCCTGAAAAACCTTTACCAAGAAAATGCAGTACCACCTTGGCAACGGCATACTCCGCTTCTCTACATTGAGGATGAGCTGATTGCAGTAGCTGGGGTGGGGGTGAGTTACCCCCATTTGGTCTTCACGGGCAGGCGGATGTTGCCGGAGTGGAAGCCAACATCCGATGCGAGGGGCACTGCCTCCTAGAGCGTTATGCCAGCCTCACGTTGGTGCCGGATTGTCAAAATCCAAACCTGCGCATCATCTTCAATGCTGTACAAAGCCACGTAGCCTGTTTTGCCATACGAAATAACCAGCTCGCGCAAATCGCCTTCGATTATCTGATCGCTTTGTACTAGCCTGCCAATAAATGGATGCTGTTTTAGGATCAGTAGGCCATCTTCAATGAGGTCGATTGCCTTGCTTGCCGCAATTTTGTCAAATTCAAGTAAAAAGTCAGTTAGGCGGATAAGGTCGTTGTAGGCGCGTTCTGTGAGGGCGACCTTCACCCTTGCTTCACCTTCGGCGTTTTTTTGCTTGTTATTTGTGATCGTAGCCGTTCAAACGCATCGCCCAACTGAATTACTTTGCCAGTCTTGATTGTGGATTTGCGCGATTCAATTGCATCCTTGATAAAACTATGACGCATCGATTGCTGCTCGGTTGCGCGCTTAATGGCCTCGACCATGAAGGCATGGGTTGTCATACCCAGTTCCTTCGCTGCCGTTGCAGAATGCTTCCTTAGCGTCTCGCTCAGCTTGATCGAGGTTGTGCTGGATTTGTTATTTGTTTTGCTGCTGATTTTGCTCATGGATACTTTCTGCGGTATTAAACGATCGATAAGAGCAGGTGTGAGTGCAAAATGATTGCCTCAAAGTGTTACTTTAGTAACACCTATTCTAATTAGTCAGTAGGCTGTCGTCAAGCCATCAAGGCGAGTTGCGATAAGAAGACTGTAAAATAGCCTTTTAGGCAATTCGCCCCCTTTTTTAACTGCATACCCTATGGCATTAATTGTTCACAAATACGGCGGCACCTCGATGGGCTCAGTTGAGCGCATTCAGAATGTGGCCAAACGCGTCGCTAAATGGATGCGCGCCGGTCACCAGGTCGTGGTTGTGCCATCGGCAATGTCCGGTGAAACCAATCGCTTACTTGGCCTTGCTCGCGAAATCGAACCGAACGCTAACCCCAGGGAACTCGATCAAATCGCCTCGACGGGCGAGCAGGTCAGTTCGGGTTTATTGGCCCTAGCACTCCATAAAGAAGGCATTGATGCAGTCAGCTACGCAGGTTGGCAGGTGACTATTCGTACGGACTCTGCTTTTACCAAAGCGCGCATCATGGGAATCGATGATCAAAAGATCATGGCTGATCTCAACGCGGGTAGGGCAGTGGTCGTAACGGGTTTTCAGGGGGTTGATCCCGAGGGCAATATTACGACCCTGGGCCGCGGCGGCTCAGATACCTCGGCAGTGGCCATGGCGGCTGCACTCAAGGCAGATGAATGTTTAATCTATACCGATGTGGATGGGGTCTACACCACAGATCCACGGGTATGTGAAGATGCTCGCCGCCTAGATCAGATTACGTTTGAAGAGATGTTGGAAATGGCTAGCCTCGGCTCTAAAGTATTGCAAATTCGTTCGGTTGAATTTGCGGGAAAGTACAAAGTTAAAACTCGGGTTCTGTCTTCCCTGACAGACCCGCTGATACCCCTCGACATGGAGATGAAGTCGGGTACCTTGATTACATTTGAAGAGGACAGCACCATGGAAGCCGCCGTTATTTCAGGCATTGCCTTTGCACGTGACGAAGCCAAGATTACCGTACTTAGCGTGCCGGATCGCCCCGGCATCGCTTATCAAATTCTGGGACCCATAGCCGATGCCAATATTGATGTTGATATGATTATTCAGAATCAGTCTGTCGATGGCAAAACCGACTTTACATTTACTGTACCCAGAGCCGATTACCAAAAGTCCATGGATCTATTGAAGAATACGGTTCAAACGCACATTGATGCAAAAGAAATTGCTGGAGACCCGAAGGTCTCAAAAGTCTCCGTGGTTGGTGTAGGTATGCGCTCCCACGTGGGTGTCGCGAGCAAGATGTTCCGCACCTTATCGGAAGAGGGCATCAATATTTTGATGATTTCGACGAGCGAGATCAAGATTTCAGTGGTGATTGATGAAAAGTACATGGAGCTTGCCGTACGTGCCCTGCACAAGGCGTTTGAGCTTGATCAACAGTAAGAAAATCCCACAGAAACGGCGCATCCGTTAAACTGTGGGCTGTTAGAAATACGGAGACGTGGCCGAGCTGGTCGAAGGCACGCCCCTGCTAAGGGAGCATCGGGGCTAAAACTCTGATCGGAGGTTCGAATCCTCTCGTCTCCGCCAGATTGTGCATATGAGCCCCTGTATTGGGGCTCTTTGTTTTTATTGGTTTTTGTGGCTTAACCGCAGTTGTCGCAATTGATGAGAGCAAAACCCTGATCGTGAATCCAATGATTACCAACCGTCTTGCTGTACTGCTCGCCTTAATTGGCCTTGGGCTGGGTTGCATATTGGTGATTTGGCCTTTCTTGACCTCATTGGCCTGGGCAGCTATTTTGGTCACCAGTACTTGGGGTATTTTTAAGCGCTTGGATCGCTTGTTGGGCAATCGCCGCCTTCTGACTGCAACGCTGATGACCTTGCTAGTCACGGTAGTCTTACTTGGCCCAATATCAACGGTTGCATTGGCGATCTCAGGCAACATCAGCGACCTGAATGCCAATATTGTTGCTAGCTTTCAAGATGGTTTACCAGAACAGGTATTGACGTGGACTCAATACGTGCCTGTATTAGGCGGCGCAATTGAAAACTACCTTCAGCAATTTGTTCATGACAAAGCGCGACTCAAAGCAGAGTTACAGACCTTAGTGGCTCCTTTACATGGGTTTGCATTGGCTAGCGGCCGGGCGGCATTGCAAGGTGTAATCGACATGGCTCTGTCTGTTTTTTTCACCTTCTTTTTCTTTTTGCATGGCAGTAGCCTTGTGACAAAACTCTCTGTTTTTGCCAAGCGACTCAGTGGCGAGCGCGGCGATAATTTGATTGCCGTTGCCGGAGAAACAGTACACGGCGTTATTTATGGGGTCCTCGGCACTGCAATGGCGCAAGGCGTTTTGGCCGCGATTGGATTTGCGATTGCCGGCGTGCCGTCATCGGTATTGCTGGGCTTGATTACGTTTTTCCTGTCAGTCGTGCCAGTAGGGCCTCCATTAGTCTGGGGTGGTGTTGCTTTCTGGCTCTTTCAGCAAAATGAAATGGGCTGGGCCATTTTTGTTTTGATCTGGGGTTTTTTATTGGTGAGTACGGTTGACAACATTATCAAACCCTTCATTATTAGCCGCGGTTCGCGCCTGCCTTTCGTGGTGGTGTTCTTGGGTGTGCTGGGTGGCGTGCTTGCTTTTGGTGTGATCGGGGCATTCTTGGGTCCCGTGTTACTGGCGGTTACTTACCAACTCGTTATCGAGTGGACTTCCGATCCAGGTGAGGGGCGCTAACTTAAGCGCAATTGATACCCCCATGCATTTCTGGGTATAGCAATTTAATTTTCCAGTGTGGCAGTCGTTTTTGATGTACGCACGCCCCAAATGATTGATTTGCTTACTTGAGACTGGATTTAGGTGCTGTATGAGACATCACGATTGAATTTTTGTGGTGCGCCGAAATCATGCACGCCTAAAATACACAGATAAATGAATGACGTTTGGAAATGAACTGCCATGAGCAATAGAAGCAAACACACCTCCTTCTTTGAATTCTTTTCCAAGGAATCGTCTGGCGGCATTATTTTGGCATTGGCTGCCGTTGCTGCCCTCATCATCAGCAACTCATCCTATGGCGATTTATACCAAGCCTTTTTATCGATTCCAGGGCAAGTCATCGTTGGCGATGCTGGCTTGGTTTTAAATAAGCCCCTGATCGTTTGGGTAAATGACTTATGGATGGCTGCCTTTTTCTTTTTAGTCGGCCTTGAGATAAAGCGGGAGTTCTTAGCAGGGGAGTTATCGGGTCCAGGTCAATTGACCTTGCCGGCATTATCAGCTCTAGGTGGTATGGCGGTGCCTGCTTTAATCTACGTCGCCCTCAATCAGGGTGACTCTGCAGCTTTGCAAGGCTGGGCCATTCCAGCGGCAACCGACATTGCTTTTGCGCTCGGCATTGTGGTTTTGTTGGGCAGTAAAGTCCCGCTGTCGCTTAAAGTATTTTTGACTGCAGTGGCGATTATTGATGACTTATTGGCCATTGTCATCATTGCATTGTTCTATACCTCTTCCTTATCCCTAACCATGCTATTAGGTGCTTTTGGCGCCGGATTCGTTTTGTTTATTTTGAATCGCCTCAAAATTACGCGAGTGGATGTATATATCGTCGTGGGCATCGTGATGTGGCTCTTTGTATTGAAGTCAGGCGTGCATGCCACCTTGGCTGGGGTGGCTACTGCGCTGGCTATCCCGATGCGCGATAGTCGTGGTAACTCCCCGCTTGAAACGGTCGAGCATGGCCTGCATCCTTGGGTGGCATTCTTAGTGTTACCTGTCTTTGCATTTTCCAATGCGGGGGTAGTTTTGAGTGGGGTGACACTCGATACCCTGCTGGCACCGATTCCGCTGGGCATTATTTTGGGCCTCTTTGTCGGTAAAACCATTGGGGTCTTCGGTGTGAGTTATTTACTCATCCGCTTAGGCTGGGTGAAAGCACCCGCGGGTGCCAATACCCTGCAATTATTGGGTATTAGTATTTTGTGCGGCATTGGCTTTACGATGAGCCTGTTTGTGGGCGGCTTGGCTTTTATTGGGCTAGATCCCAGTTACACATTGCAACTCAAAATTGGTGTGCTGGGGGGTTCTTTAATATCTGGCGTCGTTGGTACCGTACTTCTGCTGATTGCAGCAAAGCGTAAGAAATCAGTCTAAACAATTACGCCAGTACGCGCCGTAAAAAATGGCCAATGTCGATCACTTCAATCGGGTGCAGCGAGTGCTCCATGGGGTAGTTTTTCCACTGCACATCATAGCCATTGGCTTGCAGGAAGTCGCGCGAGCGTTCACTGCGTTCTGGAATAATTACGGCATCCCAATCGCCATGCGCCAAAAAGATAGGGGTATCTTGATTGGCTGGATTGCGCTCTGCCAGCAATGTCGAGGCCAGAGGCAGATAGCCAGAGAGAGCCATAATGCCGCCTAAGCGCTCCTTAAAACGCAGACCCGTATGCAATACCATCGCACAACCTTGCGAAAAGCCAGCCAACACAATGTGTTTGTATGCAATACCGCGGCTCGCCTCACGCTCTATCAATGCATTGATCGCTTTAGCCGAGTTCTGAATGCCCTTTGCATCTTCAAGATCGTTATCGCTTCTACCGATGATGTCATACCAGGCTGGCATCACATAGCCGCCATTGACAGTAACTGGCATACTTGGAGCGCTCGGAAACACAAAGCGAATACCAGGTAGGCCATTGAGGTCCAATTGGGGAACAAGGGAGGCAAAATCATTGCCATCGGCGCCCAGACCATGGAGCCAAATAATGGCGGCAGTAGGCTTGTCGGCGGTCTCAATTTCAATACAGGGCAGCAGTTCCATGGAATTCTCGATAAAAGTGAAAAGGGTATTTTAAGTCGAGTATGCTGATGTCAACTTAACTCACTGGATTCATCCTTCATGACTATTTCTATGTACCAGGCCAGCGCGCCACGCCTCATAAACAGTATGCGTAATTTATCCGCCATTTTGGATAAAACCCAAATCTACATCGATATTAAAAAAATCGATCCAGCAGCCTTACTGCAATTTAGACTCTTCCCAGACATGCTGAATTTGACCCGGCAAATACAAATCGCCAGCGATACCGCAAAAGGGGTAGTGGCCCGTTTAGCAGGAGTCGACATTCCAGCCTTCGAAGACAATGAAACGAGCGTGGCGGAATTGCAGGCACGGATCGCGAAAACCATCGCGTTTATTGAAGGCTTTACACCAGCCCAGATCGATGGAACCGAGGATAAGGCGATTGTGACCAAACGGGGCGATAAAGAAACCCATTACACCGGCATGCAGTTTTTGCTGGGTCATGCCATTCCGAACGTGTACTTTCATGTATCGATTGCCTTTGCCATATTGCGCCATAACGGGGTGGAGATTGGCAAACGGGATTACTTGGGTAATCCATAAGACGGACTCCGCAGGATACGATGCTGGGTCGCATTTACCGTTTTCTATCTGGCCAACATATTGCAGCCCTTGGTTTTGTTCGTAACGACGGCGGCAGACTGGCTGCAGGATTTCAGGGAGGAGCGGGGGATTGTGTGGTGAGGGCCATTGCGATTGCTGCTGAGCGGCCGTACATCGAGGTCTATGAGGCCCTGCGCAATGCCAATGCACACTACGCAGAGCGTAGTACCAGTCGCCTTGCGAAACATATTGCTGCGCGTGGTTCAAGCCCTCGCAATGGTAACCACCGTTCCGTCTTCCACGATTACATTTTGAGTTTAGGATTTGATTGGGTGCCAACCATGGCAGTGGGACAGGGTTGCCAAGTACACCTGCGCCAAAATGAAATACCAGCAGGCAGGCTCATTGTCAAAGTATCCAAACACCTGAGTGCCGTGATTGATGGGGTAATTCACGATACGCATAATCCGGCGCGCGGCGGTAGGCGCTGCGTGTATGGCTATTACATTCAGAAGCGATAACTGTTGGTTGCTTTGGCTGCGCGAGCCTGCTCTTTAGTTTCTTTACGAAAATCCCACGGTGGCACCGGATTGGGATCGGCCCACAATCCTTTTTGTTTTGCGCGCGCATCCTGCTCAGCTTTTGCATAGCGCAGCGCTTCTTCCTTGGGCTGCTCTTTTGCGTAGTGCTTATAAAACCAAGCATAACCATCCTGAATCATCAGTTGATTGATGTCGACACCGCTAAGGTAAATCACGCCGAGGTGGCGTCCATATTGGTCTTTCTTGCGCAGATCCACTTCCACATCTTGTTTAAAGATGCGGCTCGCTAAATGCTCCCGCGCTTTCGAGCCATAGGCCTGCTTTTTTTCAGGTGTATCAATTCCCACTAAACGAATTTTGAGCTGCTGCTTATCTTGGGTTAGCAGAGTAATGGTGTCACCGTCACTAATGGCCACAATCAGACCTGGGGTTAGGGGCGCTGCACCAATAGTCGCAGAAGCGAACAGAACAAGGCTAATCAGCAGGGAGCGAATGGCGATCATCCGATTATTGTTACATTTTTGGTGATTATTGCCGAATTATTTTGGGTAATTTACCAAAATAAACACCCCTAATTTAGTAGGGGCTGCAATTTAGGTGACAATTGTGAATACCGTTTTTTTACTGTTTTTATGCAGAGTGAGTTAGATATGCCCTCCTATTGGTCCAGTAGCCCGTATCGCCACCTTATCGTTAGCCCCGATCGCCAGCTGATCGTAACGGATGATTTTTTGCGTACCTATTTGGATCGACCCGAGCTTGCCTTGATTCCGGAGTCATGCCAAGCGGAACAGGCCCTTCATCAGCGCTTGGTCGACAACCCCAAAGCAGATATCAGTGAGGCAGAAATTGCACAAATGCAGGATGCTGATATTCAGGTGAACTACGGCATTTGGCTCCGCTACCGCAGCAAGCTGCTGAAGGCGCCGTCATTAGAGGCCTTCTACATGAGCCTGTTTGAAGGTGAGGGGGTTGATGTGCCACCCCTATTTATTAGTCAACTGACTCAGGTCTTTATTCAGCATATATTGGGTGAGGATGCGCCGCCACTCGAGCTCCGCATGGCTGAACTCTTTTTTAGAACCCAGGCAATCTCGATTCAGGAGGGCGGCGTCGTAATGGCTGCTGATGCCCAAACCATTGAGCAAAGCTCGAAAGCCGATGAATTTGGTAGCATCGTCGACCTACTGAAGCAAGGCACTATGGCTTCGCAATCGGTTGATTTGGATGTATTGCATGAAGAAAATGCCACCAACTATTGGACGCGCGATGAGGATTTTGATTTTGCTGTTCAGCTCAACTACAGCCAGCCCACCACCCGGAGTTTTTGCACTGTGCTGCAAAAGTGGATTAATCACTTTTTAGGTGTCGATGTCAAAATTAAGCCCCTAAAAGAAGTCAGCGATCCGAACTGGGTATGGCATGTTGGATTAGATGCCGCCTCGACTGAAATTTTGAATGCGCTGTACAACAAAGAGCCTGTGGATGAATCGGATATGGCTCGCTTACTCTGTTTGTTCCGCTTGGAGTTCATCAATTCGACCGATACCCGTCCGGAGTTTGCTGGACGTAATGTCTATATGGCTATTGCAATGAACGAGAAGAACGAGCTCAAGTTAAAGCCGCAAAACGTCCTTTTCAACCTACCCCTGGCAAAAGCATCTTAGTTTAGGCATACAACTCTGAATTCAGGTATGATCTAAGTATTAACCCTTAGATATTTACCCTTAAATCGGAGCATTATATGAGCCAGACCATTGCAAGCCCAGCAGTAAAAATTGAATTAAACACATCATTTTTATCAGAAATGATCAATAAAATCAGTAATATAGCTAGAATCATCCATGAGTCTTCCGTCGAAGCAAAAGAGCAATACAAGAAGCACTCTGTTTTAGGTGGCGGCTGGGAATAAGTAGCAAATTGGTCTAATCTGGGCTAATTGGAAGGTTCTACGGAAGGGGTGAGTCAGCTTGGCTCACCCCTTCTTCTTTTCCGCTTTAAGCCCGCTTCCTTCGATATAGTGCACACATGCCTAAACTTCAGCGAATGCTGCCTGCAGAGTGCCTTGAGTGCGGCAATCCACGCTACTTGCTCGGAAATTGCTTGAATTGCGGCAGTACGGATTTGCCGCAGGCCCTAACGGATACGGTAGTGCTCAATTTAGAGGCAGGCGGGCCATCAGCCGAAGCAGCCTTAGAGCGCCTAACGCTGCATGTGCGCGCCGCCAGTGAAGCAGGTATTCGGGCTTTAATCGTGATCCATGGCTACGGCTCGAGTGGCGCAGGCGGAAAAATTAAGTGGCTTGTGCGGGATGCTCTGGAAAACAACTTTTTCTCCGACCGAGTAGACGAGTACTATTTTGGAGAAGATCTCTCCGCGGGAAGCGCTGGATACCATGCTGTTATTAAGCGCCGTTCTTCTTTAAAGCAGCACTTAAGTCAGTTTAAGATAGGCAATGCTGGCATGACTGTACTTCTGATGCACTAAATACGAAAGCGTAAACCATGACAAGTAAGCATTCTCAGGACGGAATAAAGCCCACCCAATCTGCAGTGGATACCGATCAACTGTTGGCGGACTTTAAGGCCTTGGTCGCAGATGCAGAGGCGCTGATTGGCGCGACTGCCGATCAGGGCGGCGAAGGCATTGCGCAAATTCGGGCACAAGCACAAGACTCACTGGCACAAGCCAAGGCCAACTTAGCAGATGTACAAGACGAAATTACCTCAAAAGCCAAAGCGGTTGCAGCCGATGCAGATGCGTTTGTGCATCAGAAGCCATGGCAGTCCGTCGGCATTGCGGCTGGCCTTGGGCTACTGATTGGTTTACTGATCAGTCGCCGCTAAAAGGAATTGCCATGTCAGTAGACGCCATGCTCTCGTCCATCAAAAATCTAGGGTCCACTGCAGTTGAGATAATCCAAACCCGCTTAGAGCTTTTTTCAAGTGATATTCAGATTGGCTGGCAGCGCTTACTCTCGGTACTAGTGCTAGTGATCATCACTCTTTTTAGCCTCTTGTTTGGTTTAGTACTGCTGGCAATCTTAATTGTGGTGTTGTATTGGGATAGCCATCGGGTATTTGTGCTCTCCTTGATGACGGGCAGTTTTTTATCCATCGGCATTTTGCTTGCACTATTCGTGCGCGCACAAATCAATGCGATTCCCAGATTATTTGAAGCCAGTTTAGGTGAGCTAGCAAAAGACCGTGACCATCTGACATGAACACACGCCTAAAGCAATTGCTAGAGCGTCAGCAGCGCTTGATTGCTAAATCAGCCGAGCAGCGCGCCAGTATGGCAGACGACATGCGCGTGTGGCAAAAGCCCATCGCATGGCTTGATCGTGGACTGGGAGTGATTGAGTTGATTCAAAAGAATCGCGTGTTGCTGTATGCCGCATTTGCGCTATTGGCGAGCTACAAGCCAGCTGGCGCACGCAAGGTAGTGGTCTATGCGGTGAGCGCCCTTAAGCTGGTGCATCATGTGCGTGATCTAATTTCATCAGGTTCATCGTCGAAGTCCAAAACGTAATCGTTGGGCGGTCGAGGGTGAATGGAATTGCGACTAAAATAGCCTGGATGCCAATAAAACCCGACGAAGACGATTTAGGACCCAGTAAGTCCGAGCTGAAGCGTGAGATGACCGAACGCCAAAAATTGGCGGAGGTATTGTCAAAATTAAGTAGCGATGCACTGAAGAGCGTTCCGCTTGAAGACAATATTCGCGATGCCATAGCGCAAACCCAAAAGATTAAAACTTTCGAGGCCTTACGTCGCCATAAGCAATACCTTGGCAAATTGATGCGGGCACTCGATGCAGACGAAATTGCCGCAATTGAAAAGCGGCTCGAAATCATTGAAGGGCCTGGAAAAGTAGAAACTGCAAAGTTGCATCAGCTCGAAGCACTACGCGATCGACTCATCGCAGATGATGCTGCCTTTACAAAGCTCATCGAGCGATTCCCGGACTTGGATGTTCAGTTAATTCGGACGCTGATACGCAATGCACGCAAAGAAAAAGAACTGAATAAGCCACCCAAGGCCTATCGTGAAATCTTTCAGTTGCTGCGCAATTTAGAACTCAATTAATACTCAGTTTGGTTTGCGTGCAGGCCTGGATTGCGGCCGGCGTGGAGCGTTACTCGGCTTTGCACCGCTAGGTGATCTGCCTTGGCGCGCCTGACCCTGACCTCGACCTTGCCCGCTGCGTAATTGAATTGGCTGTGGTTTTGCATGGGGATCTGGCTCAAAACCGGGCACCACTTCCTGCGGTACCTTTTGCTTGATAAGGCGCTCAATGTCGCGCAGCATCTGATGCTCATCGACGCATACCAACGAAACGGCTACGCCATTTGAGCCGGCACGACCGGTACGGCCGATGCGGTGAACGTAATCTTCGGGCACGTTTGGCAAGTCATAATTAACCACGTGGGGCAACTGATCAATATCAATCCCGCGGGCCGCAATATCGGTAGCAATGAGCGCGGTTAGCTTGCCCGCCTTAAAGTCAGCCAATGCTTTGGTTCGGGCAGATTGGCTTTTATTGCCATGAATGGCCATGCAACTGATGCCGTCTTTTTCTAATTGCGTCACCAGCTTATTAGCGCCATGCTTCGTACGGGTAAAGACGAGCACTTGCTCCCAGTGATTCGATTTGATCAAATGCGCTAATAAAGGGTGTTTAGCAGTGCGGTCCACTGGATAGATCTTTTGGGCGATGGCCTCATTAGTACTATTGCTGCGCGCCACCTCGATTAAGGCAGGCGAGTTCAATAGGCCGTCGGCAAGGGATTTGATTTCAGTAGAGAAGGTGGCAGAAAACAGCAGATTTTGCCGTTGGGGTGGCAAGGCTGCTAGGATTTTTTTAATGTCGCGTAAAAAGCCCATGTCCAGCATGCGATCTGCCTCATCTAAGACGAGAATCTCGACTCCCTTGAGGGAGACGGCATTTTGACCCATAAAATCCAGCAAGCGGCCTGGTGTCGCTACCAAGATATCGAGACCACTCTGTATTGCTTTGAGTTGCGGATTGGGGCCGACGCCCCCAAAAATGACAGCAGACTTTAGTTTGGTGTATTTGCCATAGGTCATGACGGATTCATGTACCTGCGCCGCCAATTCCCGGGTTGGCGTCAAGATTAGCGCACGAATAGCGCGGCGAGCACCTGCTACCGGCGGAGCGCCAGTAATGAGGCGTTGCAAGATGGGCAAGGTAAAGCCAGCGGTTTTGCCAGTGCCCGTTTGGGCTGCAGCCAACAAGTCGCCGCCCTTTAATACAGCTGGGATCGATTGACCTTGAATCGGAGTAGGGGTGGTATAGCCATGTTCTTTAATGGCTAGAAGGATGGGATCGGACAGGCCGAGATCAGTGAATAACATGAAAACCAATGCAAAAAAAGGAAAAACAAAAAAGCAGGAAGATGGGAAATGGCAATCCGAATGAAGGAGATGAAGCTAAACGCGCTAGGCATTTAGTGTGGATCCCTTGAATGCGTTTAGGCGATCTGGCTCTTCGAGCGCAAGAGGAAATAAAATCCTCACAACGAAGAATAGCACAACAGGCATGAAAAAAGCCGCTGTATTAGCGGCTTTCTTCGTTAGCGTTGCCTCGAATTAATCGAGTTTGGCACCGGATTTTGCAACGACAGCAGCCCAGCGCTTCACGTTTGCGCTTACTTCTTTACCGAATTCTTCACCGTAAAGATTAGGAATCTCGGAGCCGTTCGCAGCCCAGATTGCTTTGAGCTTAGGCGTACTCAAGGCTTTTTTCACTTCAACAATCATCTTATCGATGATGGGCTGTGGTGTGCCGCGTGGAGCGAAGAGCGAATACCAGGTCGACACGATGTAGTCTGGCATGCCGGCTTCTACAAAGGTAGGTACATTCGGAATAGCTGGATTGCGATTCTTCGATGCAACTGCAATCGCAACCAATTTACCAGCATTGATTTGTGGTGCTGACGTTGCTAAGCCATCAAACTCAAGATCAACCTGACCCGCTAACAAATCGCTCATTGCAGGACCTGCGCCGCGGTATGGGATGTGGGTAATAAAGGTACCCGTTTGAATCTTGTAAAGCTCACCAGCCAAATGGTGAACGGTTCCGCTTCCTGCGCTTGCAAAGTTATATTTGCCTGGATTCTTTTTCATCAGATCGACAAATTCTTTCGCGTTGCGGGCGCTGACTTTTTGTGGGTTTACAACCAAGACCTGAGGCACGTTCGCAAGCATTGCCACTGGAATAAAGCTCTTCTCAATGTCATAGTCTAAATTCTTATACATCGAAGGAGCAATGGTGTGGTGTGTAGCACCGACAAACCAGTTGTAACCGTCTGGGGCTGCCTTTGCAGCGGCAGACGCGCCTACTGTACCGCCAGCTCCGCCGCGGTTGTCAATGATCACTTGCCTACCCAATTGCTCTGTGAGTTGTGCGGCTAAAGGACGCGCAAAGGCATCGGTACCACCACCGGCTGGAAATGGGTTCAGGAATGTAATGGGCTTCACAGGCCATTCTTGCGCAACTGCTGCGGTTCCTGTTACCAATGAGACACAGAGAACAGACTTCAGTAGCTTCTCAATTAATGAGTTCTTAATCATTGTTTTTTTATCCTTCGTTAATAAAATCGGTTCATCTATTGCAATGCCTAAATCAAACGGATGCAGTCTAGCTGAGAATAAACAATAAAAAAGTGACGAAGATCAACTTCAGCAGCTTCTTTAGGCTAACGGCTTGTGTCTCAATCTAGCGGTATTCCGCTTTATTCTTTTTGCAACAAAGGAACATTTTTAATGGATTTACGCATTAACCATATAGCGATTTACCCCTAGAATTGAATGATGGTGTTTTAGATCTCCTGTACCCCTTCCTATTGGGCTGGTACGCAATAGAGGCAGAACATGGCAAGGCTGGGAAGACGATAAAATGAGTTTACTAATTCGATAGCCTAAACCTATTTACCTTGCCAATTCGGGGGTATTCCATCCAAAAAAGCATTGACCCCGGTTTTAAAGTCATTACTGCCATAACATTCCCGAATTAAGTTGTCGCAGTTGGGTAACTGACTGCGGAGAATGCGATGGATGGTCGCCTTGGATACCTTTTGCGTAACGGGCGCGAGGGAGCTGAGTTTGGTTGCTAGGGCTTGTGCAGCCGCATCCATTTCGTCTGGAGCATAGGTTTTAAGTACAAACCCATTGGCAACTAACTCGGTGGCATTGACTAGCTCGGCCAAGAGCAGCATACGCTTGACCATGCTAACCCCGAGGTGGTGGGTAAGCCAAGCCACGTTACCAACCGACAGGCAGTTGCCGAGTGTGCGGGCGATTGGGACACCAAAACGAGCATCGTGCGTGGCAATCCGAAAATCACAGCAGCTGGCAATCGCTAGGCCACCGCCTACTGCCAAGCCCTCAATCACTGCAATGGTCGGAATGGGCAGATCAATTAATGGCGCAAAGTAGGAATCAATCGAGGCTTCGTAGGCAATTCCATCGTCTCCACTCGTAAAGCCACTAAATTGTGCAATATCACTACCAGATACAAATGATTTGCCGCCGGCGCCGCGCAGTACAGCCGCCCGAATGCTCGACGTCTCGGCAATCTCCAGGCAAATGCTGCGCAAGCGTTCATACATCGCTACGGTCATGGCGTTGCGTGCCGCGACATGGTCAAAGGTGATGTGGGCAATGCCATTTTCTACTGAAAAGAGGACTTGAGCTACTTTGGGGCTAGGGGAAGGGGGCGGGGCAGATGGGCTCATAAATGATTTATATTAGGTGATGGGTTCATTCTAATTACAAAAGAACCCGTTACAACCAAAGAGACCATGACCAATTCCACGCAACGTGTAAATAAGCCATTGCAGGCTGCCAATCGACCCTTACCGCTAGCAGGCGTGCGCGTTTTGGATGTGAGTCAAGTGATGGCAGGTCCTTACTGCTGCATGTTGCTGGCTGATTTGGGTGCTGATGTGATCAAGATTGAGCCTCCAGGTACGGGTGATCAAACCCGAGGCGCAATGGGGTTCAAGATGAAGGGTTCCGATAGCATGGGTTTTTTAAACATGAATCGCAATAAACGCAGTGTTGCCTTGAACCTTAAAAGTAAAGCCGGTAAAGAAGTTTTTTTTGAGCTCGTAAAAACAGCCGACATCTTAGTTGAAAACTACCGACCCGGCGTTATGAAAAAACTCGGCATCGACTACGCCGTTTTAAAAGACATCAACCCCGGTTTGGTCTACGCGAGTATTTCTGGGTTTGGTCAAACAGGCCCCTGGGCCGAGCGTCCCGGTTTTGATTTGATGGCCCAAGCCATGTCGGGTGTAATGAGTGTGACGGGCTACCCTGATGGACCGCCTGTAAAAGCAGGTGTCCCCGTTGCCGATATTGGCTGCGCGCTCTTTGCCGTCTATGCCATTTTGGCAGCGCACATTGGTAAGAAAAATACCGGGGAAGGGCAGTTCATTGATGCTTCTTTGTTTGACGCGGCCTTGGCATTTTCCATTTGGGACACTTCGCAGTATTGGGGAACTGGCGTTGAGCCATACAAGCTCGGTACTGCCAACCACATGAGTGCACCCTACCAAGCCATGAAAGCATCCGACGGCTACTTTGTCATGGGCGCCACCAATCAAAAGCTATGGGCTTTGCTGTGTGACAAGATTCATCGACCTGACCTTCTCAGCGATGCGCGTTTCATGACAAATCCATTACGGCTTGCGAACCGTGAGGAACTCGTTAACGAATTAGAAAAAACCTTTGTGACTAAAACCGGAACAGAGTGGGTCGATCTATTGCTCGCTGAGGGTATTCCGGCAGGACCAATTAATACCTATCCAGAGGCATTTGAGAGCGAGCATGGCAAGCACCGCCAAATGCGCATGGAAATCGATCACCCAATTGAAGGCAAAGTCCCCAACATTGGTTTTGCAGTGAAGTTATCCGGCACACCGCAACAAGTGCGCATGCATCCCCCATTATTAGGCGAGCACACCGAATCGGTCCTCGCAGAAATTGGCATTACGGGTGACGCATTAAAAACCTTTGAATCAGGCGGCGCTTTTTTGCCTTAATTAAATAACAGCACAGGAACTCCCCTTGAATACCTTAATCGATCGCATTGACCACATTGTTTTAACCGTCACCGACATTGAAGTGACCACGCAGTTTTATGAAAAAGCCTTTGGCTTTGAGCGTGAGTTTTTTAGAGGACCTGAAGGTCAACCTCGCCACGCTTTATTGTTTGGTCAATTGAAAATCAATTTACAAGATCGCGATACGGAAACGCCGACGAAGGCCCGCATTCCGACGATTGGTTCGGGCGATTTTTGCTTGATCGCTTCGGTACCGCTAGATGACTTTATCAAGCACCTCGAAGCACACCAAATCCCAATCGATGTGGGTCCGGTATCGCGCAGAGGCGCTTTGGGTCCAATACGCTCAGTCTACCTTCGCGATCCCGACGGTAACTTGGTTGAAGTTGCTGAATACGTTTAAGTCAAGATGAGTACGCCAAGTAAAGCAAGCACAAAAGGCAGTGGAGTTGGCTTTGTTGTAGTGCAAGCCATCTTATTGGGGCTACTTTTCTTTGGCCCGGTTCGTCTCAATGCGGGCGAGGCTTGCGGTATTCAAAATGTGCTGCTTCAATGGTTTGGCTATGCTGTTTTTGTTATTGGCAGCAGCATTGCAATCATTGCAGCATTTCATTTGGGCAAAAATCTCACGCCACTACCCAAGCCAAAAGACAATGCCGAGTTCGTGCAAACTGGCTTATACCGCTGGGTGCGCCACCCGATTTATTTCGGGGTGATTGTCTTGTGCCTTGGTTGGGGATTGATTCAGCAATCGACCTTGGTTTGGCTGTATGTGTTGATTATTGCCATCTTCTTTGACATCAAATCACGCAAAGAAGAGCTGTGGTTGTGCGAGCGTTTTTCTGAATATCCAGAATACCAAGGACGCGTTCGAAAACTCGTGCCTTGGATTTATTAAAAGCGTTCACGGCGAAGTACTTAGAACGCAGCAACAGCCCCATCACTTCGTGGATCCCAGCCGCCACGCAGCACGCCTGAAGGTTCACGAATGATGCAGCCCGCATGGCCAACGGTCTCATCAAAATCAGCGAGCATTTCAATATCATGACCCATGGCGGCAAGCTGAGACACTACTTTGCTATCAAAGCGGGACTCCAGTTTTAGACTGTCACTGGTTTGCCCCCAGGTTCTACCGAGCAACCAGCGTGGTCTACTAATTGCATCCTGTGGGTTAAGTCCATAGGTCGCGGTTCGCGTAAATACGGCGCACTGGGTTTGCGGTTGACCATCGCCGCCCATGGTGCCGTAGACCATCGAGCGGCCATCCTTAAATAATGCCATGGCCGGATTAAGCGTATGAAACGGTTTGCGATGAGGCTCTAAGGTGTTTAAGTTATGCGGGTCTAGTGAAAAACTACAGCCCCTGTTTTGCCAATTCACACCGGACTTGGGCAACACAATGCCAGCGCCAAACTCGTGATAAATACTTTGAATAAAGGATACGCAACGGCCTTCGCCATCCACAACGCCCATCCAAATGGTATCGGCGGGTCCGCGGCCGGCGCCCCAAGGTAGGGCCTTTTGACTATCCACTTTGTTAGCCAAGCCCTTTAAAAAGTCAGGGGTTAAAAAGTGCTGTGCGTGATGGGACATATAGGCAGGATCAGTTACGTGCTGGTCACGTACTCTAAAAGCCTGCTTGGTTGCTTCAACGCAGTGGTGGATGTATTCAGCGCTATCCACATCAAAGCGTTTTAAGTTGAGTTGATCCAGAATGCCTAAGATCATCAAAGAGACAACGCCTTGTGTTGGTGGCGTCATGTTATAGACATTGCCTAAGCTGTGTTTGAGTTCAAGTGGGTCAATTAGTTTTGCCCGATGGCGCTGCAAGTCCGCTAAGCGCAATGGACTACCAATGGCAGTTAACTCTTTTGCAAGTAACTCAGCTAGTTCACCGCGGTAATAGTCGTCGGTTCCTTTTTTTGCAATCTGCCGGAGGGTGGCTGCAAGCCTTCCTTGCTTAAAAATACTACCGACTTCTGGACTTTTGCCATTAACTAAAAAGGTTTCAGCAAAGCCGGGGATGGGTGTTAACTCGGCCCGTTTTTTTTCGGTTAGGCTGGATTGACTTAATGTAACTGGAACGCCGCTTTCAGCGTAATGAATTGCATCTTGTAGCAGCCGGGATAAAGGCAATTTGCCACCCAAGCCTTTTTTGGAGAGGGCGTGCGCTGCTCCCCAGCCCGAAATCGTTCCGGCAACCGTATTAGCTGCGATGGGGCCGCGAAACGGGATGGATTTGGTAACGCCTTGATCTGCGTACCACTGTTTGGTTGCCAGGCCAGCAGAGGCGCCACAGGCATCAATGCCCCCCATCGCTTTGCCTGGAGCATGAATAACCCAGAAAGAGTCGCCACCAATCGAGTTCATGTGGGGATAAACCACTGCGATGGTTGCGGCTGCTGAAATCATGGCTTCCAACGCATTGCCACCTTCACGCAACACCGCAAGCGCTGACTCCGATGCGAGTGAGTGTGGCGCTACCGCCATTCCTTGAATACCCCATTTTGCTTGCATTGTTTTTTGCTCTCTGCTGTTGCCACACAATAAAAGACACAGTTTAAATTGATGGATTCACCAAATTGAAGCATGAACACCATCTGCCCCCAAAATAGTGCAATAAATGCACCTAACTAGGGAATGTCCCGATTAGAACAAGTTGGGTTTGTACTAAATTGAATTGCAATCATTTAATTTTGATATTTTAGTTGCACCGCACAATATTAATCACAATTTTTTAATTAAGTTCAACTTCTTAGGAGATTTAAATATGGAATCAAACCGCCGCAAGTTTTTAAGTACCGGTATTGGTGCAGGCGTTGCCGGTGTTGCTCTTGGAGCACCAGCCATCGTGCAAGCCCAATCAGCACAAACGTTTAACTGGAAAATGACCAGCGCCTATCCGAAAGGCTCACCTTTCTATATGGACGGTCCTGGAAGTGCAACGGACCTTGCCAAGCGCATCAGCGATATGTCTAATGGCCGTTTGAAGATTCAGGTTTTCGGCGCTGGCGAGTTAATTCCAGCGTTTGAGGGTTTTGATGCGGTGCGTTCAGGCACGGTCGAAATGAATCACGCTAATAGTTATTTCTGGACTGGCAAAACCTTTGCTGCACAGTATTTCACGGCAGTGCCATTTGGCCTTAACTTTCAAGGCATGAATGGCTGGTTGTATGACGGCGGTGGTATTGATCTGTGGAATGAGACCTATGCCCCATTTGGTATGGTGGCTATGCCGTGCGGTAATACTGGTGTGCAAATGACCGGTTGGTTTAAAAAGAAAATCAATACCGTTGCCGACCTCAAGGGTCTAAAGATGCGCATTCCTGGTCTAGCTGGTAAGGTGTATGCGAGTTTGGGTGTGGATGTGAAGGTATTACCAGGCGGCGAGATTTTCCCGGCGCTAGAGCGTGGTGTGATTGATGCGGCTGAATTCGTTGGGCCATTTCAGGATCGTCGCCTTGGTCTGCAAAAAGCGGCCAAGTTTTACTACACCACCGGCTGGCACGAGCCTGCAACTACCTCTGAGCTCCTCATTAATAAAGCAGCATGGGAAAAATTGCCAAAAGACCTGCAAGCCGTCGTCCAAAATGCGTCTGCAGCGTGTAATGTTATTGGAGAGGCATGGTGTCAGCGAAACAATGCGGAAGCCATGGAGGATTTGGTCAAGAAACAGGGCGTCACGGCTTTGCCATTGCCTGATTCCATTGTTGCTGCAATGCGTACCGAAACCAAGAAAATTTTGGATGCTGCCGCAGCGGCTGACCCAATGACTAAGAAGGTGCATGATTCGTATTTTGCTTTTAAGCGTAACTACGATACGTGGGCTTCTTATAGCGAGGCAACGTATCACAGCAAAGTTCGCGGCTAATCTACTTTTTTATTTTTTTGAGTTAGGAATTAAATGCAGAAGTCCTTGAATACAATCGCAGTTCGTATTGAAGGCTTACTCGATCACATTGGCAGGGCCACGTCATATGTGGCCCTTGCCATTGTGGGCTTGATAGTCGTCAACGTAACACTGAGATACAGCATGAGTGTGGGATCCGTTTGGGCGCAGGAGCTTGAATGGCATTTGTTAGCTGCATTAATCTTATTTGGGATGAGCTACGCATTACTCCGAGGCGACAATGTCCGGGTTGATTTGTTTTATGCCAACTACACACCTAAAACAAAGTTTTATGTTGACCTTTTATCGGCTTCATTAACCGTGGTAGTTGCAATCTTTTTTATATTGCTCTCCATTAAGTATGTCAATCAATCCTTTTCGATTGGGGAAATGTCACCCGATCCAGGCGGAATTCCATATCGTTGGATCGTGAAAGGGCTCATTCCAATTGGATTCTCTCTTTTAGCGTTACAAGGAATTGGTGAGTTTTGTCGGGTAGTCGTGAACTACCAAATAAAAGCCGGGAGCAATCATGTTTGAGATGCAAACCATGGCTATTTTTATGCTCATTGGCTTTTTTATATTGTTGATGATCGGTGTACCTGTAGCCATTTCCTTGGCTACGGTTGGTTTCGTATTTGGGTACTTGGGCTTTGGAGCAACGCTATTTAATCTATTGCCGGCTCGAGTATTTGGTGTAGTAGCAGGTTACCAGTGGCTTGCCATACCCTTATTTATCTTTATGGGCATCACACTTGAAAAATCGGGATTAGCGGATGATTTATTGGATGTAATCGGACACGTTGCCGGCGGTGTTAAGGGCGGTATGGCGGTTGGCATTATTCTATTTGGGGCCTTAATGGGGGCCACCACCGGTATTGTCGGTGCAACGGTTATTACCTTGGGACTGTTGACCTTGCCAACCTTGATTCGGCGCGGCTATGACAAAAGTATTGCGTGTGGGGCAATTTGTGCATCCGGTACCCTTGGGCAAATTATTCCGCCGAGCCTCATTCTGATCTTGCTCTCCGACATCATGCAATTATCGGTTGGTACTTTATTTGCTGCTGCGGTTGGCCCGGGCATGATGTTGGTTGTTGTATATATCGTATTCATTTTAATTTTGGGCTGGATTAAGCCTGACTTAATGCCACCCATTCCCAAGGAAGAGCGTAGCCGAGTTTCTGGTAAGGAATTAACAATCCGCTTTTGGAAGGTGGTCGTACCGCCGATCATGCTAGTCGTTGCGGTGCTCGGGTCGATTGTGGGTGGTGTTGCTGCACCTACAGAGGCTGCAGCTATGGGGGCAATTGGCGGCGTGATAGTGACTATTTTTTCAGGGCGCTTTAGCTGGGCTAAGTTGAAATTAGTTGCGCTGGATACGACCAAAATCAGTGCCATCATGATGTTTATTTTGATCTGCGCACAAGTTTTTGCGCTGTCATTCCGTGGCCTGAATGGCGAAGAGCTAATCGCTGGCATGTTTGAGGTTATTCCAGGCGGTATTAATAGTGATATTTGGTTTATGTTGCTACTTATATTCATACTGGGCTTCTTTATCGAATGGATTGAGATCAGCTATATTGCAGTCCCATTGTTTTTGCCGGTCTTGTTAGCGCAAGGTGCTGACCCGGTCTGGGTGGCCATGATGATTACAGTGTGTTTGCAATCGTCCTTTTTAACGCCTCCCTTTGGTTGGGCTCTCTTCTATTTAAAAGGAGTTGCGCCGCCTGAGGTGAAAATTAATCATTTATACAAGGGCGTTATTCCATTTTTATTTATGCAAGGCGTTGCCTTATTCTTGGTTTTCTATTACCCACAGATTTCGCTCTGGTTACCAAAGGCGATTGGTTGGTAAGCTAACCTGCTCAAATCTACTGTCTGCAAATGAATCAGGACCGCATTGCGGTCCTGATTTTCTTTACGTTTTGGTTTGAGATCCAAACAAAATAGTATGGACTGCCTCATCTCCCATGGATTGTTGCAAGCCAAGCAAAATGAGGTAGGGCCAAAGAATAAGCCAATACATAATGGCTATAGAGGTAATATAGATTGGATCACCACGGCCGAATGAAGCAAGGGATTCAAGAAATGATTTCCCGTGGAGCAGGCCATCGATGCCGGACTCAACAAGGCTTAGCGCAATCACAATAAGTAAGTAAGCAATCGAGTGCCAAAAGATTGATTTAATCAGGCCGCGATTGGTATCTAGTTTTAATGGATAGATCGCTTTTCCTATCATCATAAATTTGGCACATAAGCCCGCTTTAATAAGTGCTAAACCAAATGGGGTAATGGAAATTGCAGCCTCTCGTAATACAGCAAGCGTAAAAAATGCGATGGCACAAAACCACGCCGCAAAATACAGGGCCAAGAGTGAGGCCTGGATAAATTCGTCTTTAATCCGGTGGCGCAGACTTGGTTTTAGATTGTGTGCTGGGGCGTTTTGGTCTGTCATCGCTAAATTGTAGCGATCTTCGTGTGGATGACTGGCTTTGATTTATGCTTGAGTTATGGATATCAATACTGACTTTAAACAGCGCGTGGTTTTGCATGCTGATCAATTAGCATGGCAAGCTTCTCCTGTTGCTGGAATTGACCGTAAATTGCTCGATCGCGTAGGGGGTGAAGTGGCCCGCGCTAGTTCGATTGTGCGATATGCCCCCAATACCGTGTTTACTCCGCACCTCCACGACGGCGGTGAAGAGATTTTGGTGCTCGATGGTTGCTTTTCAGACGAAAGGGGTGATTACTTCGCCGGAATGTATTTACGTAATCCACCCGGCAGTAAGCATGCCCCATTTTCAAATGATGGCTGCACTCTATTTGTAAAACTGCGGCAATTTGCCCAAACGGATAATCAAGAACTACGCATCAATACTAAAACCAAGGATTGGTATCCAGGTCTGGTACCAGGCTTATCCGTGATGCCACTGCATGAACACGATGGCATTAGTACAGCATTGGTTCGCTGGGCCCCCAATACGGTGTTTAACCCCCATGTGCATCCTGGCGGCGAGGAGATCTTTGTTCTGGAAGGTATTTTTCATGATGAGTTTGGCGCCTACCCCAAGGGAAGCTGGATACGCAGTCCCCGTTACAGTAAACACGCACCGTTTACCAAGGAAGAGGGTGCGCTGATCTTCGTTAAGGTAGGCCACTTAATATAGGTTCAAATAGCACTCAGTAAGCCAGCCGTTTGTGCTCCAAATAACGGGCTCCAGTACCCTCCAAGTGTATGATTTGAGCCATGCAAGAAGGCCCTAATTTCACCCAGCCAAAACAAGATGGGCAGCACATTGTTCAGCTTGTCCGCAACTGGGGCCCAGTCGGAGGCATGGAATCCTATGTTTGGCATTTAAGCCATGCGTTAGCAGAGCGCAATTGCCGCATCACGATAGTCTGTGAAAAAGCCCATGCGCAGCCACTTACTGGCACTATTAAAGTGATCGAAATTGGGGTGTTGCCGCCTAAGCCACGTTGGGTTCTGTATTGGCGTTTTGCGAATCAGGTTGAAGCGGTAGTGCAATCGATTCGGCGTCAAGGCGAATGCCTTGTGCATTGCCACGAGCGTTCCATTAGCCATGACCTAACGACTTTCCATTCCATGCCATTTGCTTCAATTAAAGACAAATCCATTTGGCGGCGTTTATCAGTTCGGGTTTGGGCTTACTTGCGCATGGAAGCTCGTGAATTGGGTGAGCCGCCATACCCTAGCGTTTGCGTTGTCCCGGTATCTGCCGTAATTGCCAATGCAATTGCCCGTTATTACCCATCGGTTGTAAGGCAAATAGCAGCCCCCATTTCTCCAGGTGTAATGGCGATGGCGATTCGGCCTCTACGCATTGTTACCGATGACGGCGGCACCATTGGGTTTATTGGAAAAGAGTGGGGCCGCAAGGGCTTTGCTCTTTTTATGCAAATAGCGAAGCAGTTGCAATTACAGCGCCCTCATTTACGGGTTCTGGTATTGGGACCAGAAGAAGTAAAAGTGGCACACCTCTGTCAAGATTACCCGGGAGAAATCGAGTTTCTCGGTTGGCAAGCGAGCGAACCATTTTTTCAGCAACTGGATTTATTGATACATCCTGCTGGGAGCGAGGCCTATGGCATGGTGATTGCAGAGGCAATGGCCTGTCAAGTACCCGTACTGGTATCGGATGCTTGTGGCGCTGCTGTAGACGTATCCGTCAGCCACGGCCGAGTCTTATCCCTCAACGAGTCGGTCAGTCAATGGGCGCAAGCAGGGGATGCATTGCTCTCCAATACACAGTCCATGGCGGGATATCTGCGGCCATGGGCGCAAGTTGCCGCAGAATACGAAACGCAATATCAAGCAATTTCATTCAAAAAATACAAAACCATCACAAAACCATAACAAGATGAAATACAACCTACAGCTGACATTTCAATACGGCCTTACTATTTTTCTGAGTGCCTTTTTATTGTTTCAAGTACAACCCCTGATTGGCAAAATGATCTTGCCGTGGTTTGGCGGCTCGGCATCGGTTTGGACAACCTGCATGCTATTTTTTCAAGCGACCTTGTTGTTTGGTTACGTTTATTCCCACTGGATTGTGAAGGCCCTGAGCCCCTATCGGCAAAGTATCTTGCACATTGCCTTGCTGCTGATTAGTTTGTCTTTATTGCCATTGGCTGCGAGTGAGCTATGGAAGCCTATGGGTAGTGAAAATCCCACCTTGCAAATTCTGGGGCTTTTATTTGCTTCCATTGGCTTACCTTATTTTGTACTGTCGACTACAGGCCCCCTAATTCAGGCATGGTTTGCGCGTGAGCGTACTGGTGGCATTCCATACCGTCTGTTTGCCTTATCAAATTTTGGTTCGATGCTGGCCTTATTGGCTTATCCGATTGCATTTGAGCCGATGTTACCAACCCAGTGGCAATCCTATTGCTGGTCGGCCCTGTATGCCGTATTTGTAGTGACCTGCGGTATCTTGGCATGGCGCAACCGCAATAGCGTCGCCTTTTTGGAAACAGACCACGATAACGCGCCGGCACCATCCGCCTCCAACTTAACCACTTGGATTTTATTGGCAGCCTGCCCATCGATCTTGATGGTAGCTGATACCAGTTTCTTGACCGAGAACATAGCACCGGTTCCGATGATTTGGGTAGCCCCTTTGGCGCTCTACCTCCTTTCCTTCATTATTTGCTTTGAGGGTAGTGGCTGGTACAAACGCAAGCTCTTTCTGCCCTTGCTACTCGCATCTTTATTTATTCTGGCTTATTTGCCGACCCTTGGCTTAAATGAATTACCGGTGATGATTTCTACCGGCATCAATTTATTTTCATTCTTTGTGGTGTGTATGGTCTGCCATGGCGAGTTGGCAGCGCAGCAGCCAAATGCACGCTACTTGACCACGTATTATTTGATGTTAGCGGTTGGCGGCGTGATGGGCGGCTTCTTTGTAGGTATCGTTGCCCCCTATTGGTTTACGGAAAACTACGAGCTATCGATTGGAATAGTGTTGTCTGGGATTGTGGTCGCATTGGTATTTTTATCCAATACGCGCTTTAAAACGAAGCAATTTAAGGCAGTAACAGCCACCGGAATACTTTCTTTCTTAATTCTGATCAGTGTGATTCGTATTAATGATCACTCGCATGATATTGCCGGTATTGAGTTGAGTCAGCGTAATTTTTACGGCACCCTCAAGGTATATGTTGATGAGTCGCGTGGCTATAAAACCATGCAGCATGGCCAGATTAGCCATGGCAGTCAGTTTATTGATCCTGCGAAGGCGCAAGAACCCACTACGTATTACGTGCGCGAGAGTGGCGTTGGTCAGGCCATCTTGGTTAAGTCCCAATCCAATCAGCCTATCAAAGTCGGGGTAGTGGGCTTGGGGGTTGGGACTCTGGCTGGGTACGCGAATAAAGGGGATATTTACCGTTTTTATGAAATCAATCCTGAAGTCATTGAGGCAGCAAAAAAACACTTTAGCTTTTTATCGAATAGTGCCGCAAGCATTGAACATGTCTTGGGTGATGCACGCCTGCAATTAGAGCAAGAGCCCAATCAGCAATTTGATGTTTTGGTAATTGATGCCTTCTCAGGTGATTCGGTGCCGATTCATTTACTGACCAAAGAAGCCTTTGCCCAATACTTTAGGCATTTAAAAAGCGATGGCATTCTTGCGCTGCACATTACAAACCGCTTTTTAAACCTGAGACCAGTGGTTAAAACGGCTGCTAACGCATTTGATCAAGACATCAAGGTCATTAGCTTTACTGCCTCAGAAACAAAGGTAGGCTATCGCTCGGAATGGGCTCTAGTAAGTAAAGATAAAAAAGCGTTTAGGGATATTCAATTCATCAATGCTCAAGAAATTGAAACCCCCAAACACTTTTCCTTATGGCGGGATGATTACAGTAGCCTCTTATCCATACTTAAGTAAGCCAGTTATTTCATGAGCATTCAGTCCTATCTTGAACAAACCATGAGCTTACCTGCCTCATCCCTTAATTTTGACACCATTATTGTTGGGGCCGGTAGTGCCGGTTGCCTTTTGGCTAATCGCCTATCGACCGATCCTAAACACCGTGTACTCTTACTGGAGGCTGGGGGAGAAGATGATTGGTTTTGGATCAAAGTACCAGTAGGTTATTTATTTACGATTAACAATAAGCGTACGGATTGGTGTTTTAAAACCGAGGCCGATCCGGGGTTGAACCAACGTTCCATTCATTACGCCAGAGGGAAGGGCATTGGCGGATCATCGTCGATTAATGCCATGATTTACATGCGGGGGCAGGCCAGTGACTATTCGCGCTGGTCAGAACTGACTGGTGATCCAATATGGCAATGGGATACCAGCCTTGAGACCTATAAAGCATTGGAAGATTACTATGCAGGTTCCAATCCATGGCACGGCGATTCCGGAGAGATGCGAATTGAGCGGCCCCGCGTGCAATGGGACATTCTGGATGCGTGGCGCGAGGCGGCCGACGAGCAAGGAATACCTAAGATTGAGGAATTTAATCGCGGCGATAACGAAGGCTGCGCCTACTTTCAGATGACGCAAAAGCGCGGTGAGCGTTGGTCGATGGCCGATGCCTATTTGCATCCTATTCGGCATCGCCCCAATCTCACCATATTGACTAAAGCCCAGGTTTTGCAGTTAAAACTGCGTTCCATTACTTCCGCAACCTTGAATCAGAGTCGCTACTCTGCATCGGCATGGCACGGTGCCCAAACCGAAGGCTATGGTTTGGATTTTTTACACGATGGCGTTCGCAAAACAGCCCTAGCTCAAGACCAGGTCATCCTCTCTACTGGATCCATTGGATCGCCGCACTTGATGCAGATTTCTGGGATAGGATCCAAGATCCATCTCGATAGTATTGGCGTCAAAACCCAGGTAGAGCTACCCGGCGTTGGTGAAAATCTGCAAGATCACTTGCAAATTCGGACGGTGTATCAGGTTGAAAACTGTAAAACAGTCAATACCCTGTATAAGAATTGGCTAACCCGAATGGGTATGGGCCTTGAGTATATTATTAAGCGCACTGGGCCTTTAACCATGCCACCATCTACTTTGGGTGCATTTGCAAAAAGTGACCCGAATCAAGTTAGTGCCAATATTGAATGGCATGTGCAGCCACTCTCGCTACCTAAATTTGGCGAGCCCTTGCATCCGTTTAATGCCATCACACCGAGTGTCTGTAATTTACGCCCCAGCTCTCGTGGCTGGGTGAAGGCGGTATCAGCTGACCCCTTTCACGATCCCAAGATTAGCTGCAATTACTTATCTACCGCGGATGATTTGGCAGTCGCTGTTGCCAGCCTAAAACGTACCCGTGAGATTATGGCGAGCCCGGCACTGCAGCCATTTAAGCCAAAAGAGTTACTGCCAGGGGCAAACATTCAAAGCGATGCCGATCTGGAGGAGGCAGCCAGAAATTTAGGCACTACCATCTTTCATCCGGTAAGTACATGTGCCATGGGGAAGGTGGATCAACATGGCAAAGCAGAAAATCCCCATACCGTCCTAGACTCGGAATGCCGAGTTAGGGGCGTTGCAAGGTTGCGTGTGATCGATGCATCCGCTATGCCCTGCATTACCTCAGGCAACACCAATGCCCCGGTTATGTTGATTGCGGAGACGGTAGCTCGTAAGATGGTCTCTGAGCGAAATTAAATAATGAAAAAAGGCCTAGAAGTATCTAGACCTTACATGATTTTCAGTGTTTTTGGCTCCTCGACCTGGGCTCGAACCAGGGACCTACGGATTAACAGTCCGGCGCTCTACCGACTGAGCTATCGAGGAATTGCGTAAGCCAATATCATACAACATCTTTCTAAATAAGCTCAAATATGGCTCCCCTCGACCTGCGTGTCATGCTGTACCTGATGTTGGCTGCTTTGCTGTGGGCAGGCAATGCCGTAGTCGGTCGTATGCTGGTGGGTGAGATCTCACCGCTCCTATTAAGTACCATTCGTTGCATTGTTGCGGCGCTGGTATTGATGCCACTGGGCTACTCGGTTTTGCGTGCCAATTGCGATCTCTGGAAAAACAAAAAGCGCTTCATGCTTTTGGGTTTGCTTGGTGTTGGCGGCTACAACATGCTTCTTTACTTAGCGATTCAGACATCCACTCCAATTAATGTCACCCTCATTGGGGCTAGCATGCCCATTATGATGCTGTTGATTGGGGCCGCATTTTTTTCGACCAAACCCAATTGGTTTCAGGTGATTGGTGCGTTGATTTCGATAACGGGTGTTTGCGTTGTATTGTCCAGAGGCGAGCTTCAAGCGCTTTTGCAGGTACAACTAGTCTTCGGCGATTTGCTCATGGTTCTCGCGACTGTATTGTGGGCATTTTATAGTTGGATGCTCGCCCGTCCTGGAAAAAGTACCGAGCGCCAATGGCCTTGGAGTGGTTTTTTACTGGCTCAGGTATTAGTCGGTTTGCTGTGGTCATCGGCGTTTACCGTTGCGGAGTGGCAGGGCGGCTATCTGCATTTTGAGCCCAGTATTATTGTGATATTACTTATTTTGTATGTGGCCATCGGACCGTCACTGATTGCATATCGGTGTTGGGGCTTAGGCGTCATGAAAGCAGGGCCTACGATTGCTGCTTTTTTTGCCAACTTCATTCCCCTATTTACCGCTATCTTATCTACAGTGATTTTGGGTGAAGCGCCTCAAGGTTTTCATGGTTTGGCTTTTCTATTGATCGTTATTGGCATAGTTATGTCTGCTATCTTTACACCCAAATTAGCCAAGACGAATTAAGATAGAAATATGAAATCATCAAAACATACCGCCGTGCGCATACCAAAGGTTCTAACGATTGCTGGATCGGATAGTGGCGGCGGCGCTGGTTTACAAGCAGACCTCAAGGTGATGACATCCTTGGGTGTATATGGCATGACCGTGGTGACTGCTATCACTGCGCAAAATACCCTAGGTGTGAGCAAAATTCAGGGAATTGATTTGGATGTGATTGACGCTCAAATCGATGCGGTAGTGAATGATATTGGGGTGGATGTAATCAAGATTGGCATGCTTTCCAGCCCCGAGATCGTGCACTGCGTTGCAGCGGCATTGCGCCGGCATGCCATAAAAATCATTGTGCTTGACCCGGTTTTGCGCGCCACATCGGGTGCAAGCTTAGGCGGTGATACAACGGCGCATTCGATGCGCGAAGTCCTTTTCCCGCTGGCAACCATCATTACGCCCAATATGGAAGAGGCATCGATTTTGCTTGGCCGCTCCGTTGAAGAGCCAGACGACTTTGCGCAAGCAGCCCAGGATCTTCTCCAAATGGGCCCAGCAGCCGTTTTAATTAAGGGCGGTCACCTCGATCATAAGCACACCCAACTGATTGATTACTTGTTATGGCGTGCAGCCGATGAAGACGGTAAAGCCATTACTGAGGAGCAGAAGTTACTGCATTACCGCGTTAATACTGCCAATACGCATGGTACTGGCTGCTCTTTATCGTCTGCAATTGCTTGCTATTTAGCGCAGGGCCATCAGCTCAAACATGCGGTCGCAAAAGCCATTGCCTATGTTGAGGCAGGCTTAGAGGCGGGTATTTATTTAAGTATTGGTGCAGGCTCTGGACCACTTTGGCATATGCACGCGTTTTACCCTACTGCGTTGCCTGACGACATCAATCCCTCAGTTGCTTAGGCAGGAATTGATTGGGATGCTGCTTGTTTCATGAGTTGAGTTAGGTTCTTGACTGCGGCCTCCGGATCATCCGATCCCGTAATTGCGCGTACCACTGCAACTGATCCGACGCCGGTCTGAGCAACTGCTTGTATGGTGGATTCATCGATGCCGCCGATTCCAACGAGGGGATAGTGCTGCATTAACTTCGCATACTGGCGCAAGCGCCCAAGGCCTTGCGGTGCGGTTGGCATCTTTTTCAATTGAGTTGGAAAGACAGCGCCCATCGCAATGTAACTGGGTAAGAAGGTATCGGCATAGACCATTTCGGCATAGCCATGGCTGCTCAGACCTAAACGCAAACCGGCCTCACGAATCGCAGCGATATCCGCAAGTGCGAGGTCTTCTTGGCCGAGGTGAACACCATAAGCGCCCGCATCGATTGCTTCGCGCCAATAATCATTGATAAAGAGCAGGGTCTTGCTGCCCTTGACGGCCAAAATAGCCGCGGTGATCTCCATCATCAGGTGATCGCGGTTAAGGGGCGCCTCTGTCTTATAACGCAACTGCACAGTAGGCACTTCTGCGTCGACCATGCGCTTTACCCACTCGGCGCTCGGTAATACGGCATACAGCCCGAGCGCATGAGGGCACTCAGGAAAGGCATTGAGGTTAGCTTGGCGTGGCCTTGGCAATAAATCAAAGTCCTCTGGCAGGGTAGGCCAGCTCGCCGGGTTAAAACCGCCGGCTTGGTGTGCCATGCGCGACCATGCTTTACCTAATACCTGTGCATCCGTTTCAATAAAGCCCATCTGAATCGCCGCCAAGGCACCAGCCAATTCATAGTGATCTCCTGCGTGGGTGTTATCCAAGGCAGGTGGTAGACGCGTAATGTTCGATTCTGGAACGGGTATAGCCAAGTCATCTTGCTGATGGCAGGCAACAATTTGCTCCGCAAGATCCCGAATTAAACTCATGAGGCTTGATGCCAAAATGGCGTGCCAACCAAGGGCGTACTGGCCTGAGCTGAAGTCTGCGCCTGCATTGCTCCCGATAGATAGGCAGTCCTACCCGCATCAACTGCTTTAGCAAAGGCATTGGCCATGGCAACTGGATCATCTGCGAGTGCAACTGCAGTATTCAGCAAGACCCCATCAAAACCCCATTCCATGACAGTGCAGGCATGGGATGGTAAGCCAAGACCGGCATCCACTAAGAGCGGCACCTGCAAGCGTTCACGCAAGAGTTTCATGGCATAGGGATTAAGCGGTCCTTGTCCTGTTCCAATGGGAGCCGCCCAAGGCATCACCGCTTGGCAGCCGACGTCCACTAGGCGCTGGCACACAATTAAATCTTCGGTGCAGTAGGGCAACACCTTAAAGCCATCTTTAATCAGGGTTTCGGCAGTTTGCACTAAGCGCAAAGTATCGGGATGCAGGGTGTAATCATCGCCAATTAATTCCAGCTTTATCCAATCGGTTTCGAATACTTCGCGGGCCATTTGGGCTGTTGTAATGGCTTCCTGTGGGCTGTGGCAACCTGCTGTATTAGGTAAGACCGGCACTGCCATTTTTTTGAGTAAATCCCAAAAGCCCGTATGCGCTTCTGCGGTTGATGTACCTTGGCGCCGCAAGCTCACCGTAATCATGCCAGGGCGAGATAATGCAACCGCGTTTTCTAAAATTTGCGGCGATGGATAACGCGAGGTACCAAGTAAGAGCCGGCTAGCAAAGGTTTCGCCATACAGCATGAATGCATCATTTGAATTAAATGGGAGTGGGGCTGTCATGGCTTGAATAAGATTGATGACAGCATCAGCCACCGGTTACCGGGGCAATGATCTCCACCTGATCGTTCTCATGCAGGATATATTCTGCATGACGGGTCTTTGGCACAAATTGTAAATTGACGGCAACGGCGTAGGGCGGCACTGCCTCGATCATTGCTAGCAGATCAGTAAGGCAGCTATTGCTTGGCAGCTCGCGCGGAATTTGATTGGCTAGGATGCGCATGCAATTAACTCACTTAGTGATACTTGCGCAATACGTAGATCCAGACGCTGGGCTAATGGACTTGTTGCAGTTGCTCCATCGTTTTCTGCACTTTGGATCAGCTCGATTGCACTATCCATTACCGCCGGTGCGATTAAGAAACCATGCCGGTACAAACCATTAATCAACATCAATCCCGGTTTGCTGATTCGGATCTCAGGCAAATTATCTTTTAGGGTAGGACGACACTGGGTGCTCATTTCTAAAATGCGGGCTTCTGCAAAACCACTGTGCACGGTATAGACCGCACTGAGTAATTCCATGGCAGAGCGAACGCTGGTTGGTGAAAGATCATCCGATTCAATTTCGGTAGCGCCAACCACGTACATATCATCCTCTTTGGGTGCACTATAAATGGGGTAACGCGGGTGAATGAGCCGAGTTGGGCGTTTGAGTTTGACTTCGGGTGCATGCAGCCTCAGCACTTCCCCCCGAATACCACGCAGGGGATTCGATTCCCAGGCAGCTTTTGCACCGAGGCCGCGGCAGTCAATCACCCAATCATGCTTTTCTTGGCGATGTAGCTCGTCGGGATCAACAGACTGATTCCAATGCAGTGAAACCCCCATAGCATCCAGCGCATGCAGTACGGAAACTAACAACTGCCGGTTATCCAATTGCCCTTCATGCGCCAAAAATAAACCCTGCTGAAAGCGATCGGCTAGGCTTGGTTCGAGCATTTGCAAGGCGGTGCGGTCAAGTTGCTCTGGCTGTTGTAGCGGGAAGGCAGAAGTACTTATCTGCTGACTCTCTCGGCAATTGCGCTCAAGATGGGCAGTCAGACGCTTGGCTTCAGTCGCGTCTTGTTGATGCCAAACAAAGACCGTTCCTGCTTGCTGAAAAAACACGGGCAGACTGAGCTCCGCAATCAATTCTTTCCAGCGCGGCAAGCTATAGATGCCCATTTGCACGACATTGGCTTCAGTAATAGCCGATTCAGCCAGTGGTGCCAGCATGGCCGCCGCAATCGTTGCAGCGGCATGCTCGCCATCCGGTCCGCCGCGATCATAAAGCGTTACCTCTGCACCACCTTTTGCGAGGGCGTAGGCCATCATCCGGCCCATGAGGCCAGCCCCGACAATGGCTATTCGCTTGCCAGAAAAAGATGGGCTGTGTTCAACGAGCATGGTGTGAACAGCCAATACCTTATTGGTAAATTTCGCTACCGCGTTTGCGGAACTCAATCGACTTTTCTTCCATACCCTTGACTGCCTCAACTACTTTTGGATTGCCATCGGCATCCAAGGTGGCAGCGTATTCACGTACTTCTTGCGTGATCTTCATTGAGCAGAACTTAGGACCACACATGGAGCAGAAGTGGGCAATCTTGGCGCCTTCTGCCGGCAGTGTGGCGTCGTGGTACTCACGCGCACGTTCGGGGTCAAGACCCAAATTGAACTGATCTTCCCAGCGGAACTCAAAGCGCGCTTTCGATAATGCGTTATCGCGTACTTGAGCACCCGGTAATCCTTTGGCTAGGTCTGCACCATGTGCTGCAATCTTGTAGGTGATGATGCCCTCACGCACATCTTCTTTATCCGGCAAGCCTAAATGCTCTTTGGGTGTCACGTAGCACAGCATGGCAGTACCATACCAACCAATTTGCGCCGCGCCAATTCCGCTGGTGATGTGGTCGTAGCCGGGGGCGATATCGGTAATCAGTGGTCCGAGGGTATAGAAGGGTGCTTCTAAGCAATGCTTGAGCTCTTCCGTCATATTCTCTTCAATACGCTGCATGGGAACGTGGCCCGGCCCTTCAATCATGACCTGAACATCGTGCTTCCATGCTTTGGCGGTAAGCTCACCCAAAGTATGCAATTCACCAAACTGCGCTGCATCATTTGAGTCGGCAATGCAGCCAGGGCGCAAACCATCACCTAAGCTAAACGAAACGTCATAGGCTTTCATGATTTCGCAAATTTCATCGAACTTGGTGTAGAGGAAATTTTCCTTATGGTGAGCGAGGCACCATTTCGCCATGATCGAGCCACCGCGCGACACAATGCCGGTGATGCGATCCGCTGTCAGTGGCACGTAGCGCAGCAATACGCCCGCATGAATGGTGAAGTAATCCACGCCTTGCTCGGCTTGCTCGACCAAGGTGTCGCGGAACATTTCCCAGGTGAGGTCTTCTGCTACGCCACCCGTTTTATCCAGAGCTTGGTAAATAGGTACGGTACCAATCGGTACCGGTGAGTTGCGAATAATCCATTCGCGGGTTTCGTGAATATGTTTACCAGTAGAAAGATCCATGATGGTGTCTGCACCCCAACGAATCGACCACACCATCTTTTCGACTTCTTCATTGATGGAGGAGGTTACTGCCGAGTTACCTAAGTTGCCGTTAATCTTAACCCGGAAATTACGGCCAATAATCATCGGCTCTAACTCAGGATGATTGATGTTGGCAGGAATAATCGCGCGGCCTGCAGCAATTTCCTGGCGCACAAATTCAGGAGTCACGATCTCAGGCAAGTTAGCGCCATAGCTTTTACCCGGGTGCTGCTTGAGTAATTGGGTGTAACGGGGATCTTTACGTAACTGCTCGAGGCCCATTGACTCCCGCAGGGCAACGTATTCCATTTCGGGGGTAATGATGCCTTGTCGGGCGTAATGCATTTGGCTAACATTGGCACCAGACTTAGCAACACGTGGCGCGCCAATGTGGGCAAAACGCAAGTGCTGGGTTGCTTCATCTTGGGAGCGAGCAACACCATAATCTGATGTGGGGCCAGCCAACTGCACGGTATCGCCGCGCTCTGAAATCCAGCTTGCGCGCAACTTAGGCAATCCCTTTTCGAGGTTAATCACAATATCTGGATCGCTGTAAGGGCCTGAAGTGTCATAGACGGGAACGGGAGGGTTCGGGACCATTTCTTTGCCAACTGCAGTGGATAACTGCTCAATCAAGCGAATCGGCGCTTTGATGTCGGGGCGTGATCCTTCTAAATACGTTTTAGTCGATGCCGGATAGGCAAACTTTTGACCAAAGTCGCGCTCGAGGCTCTTGAGGGTTGGAATCTCTGGCTTTACGGGTTTTGTTTTTAAGTCTGTGCTCATATCCATCTCCTAACTGATTATTAGATGGACGAAACCGGGTACCGGTTTTGATGACACTCCCCACGCCAGCATTATCTGGATCGGGTAATAGGGTCTTTCTCAGCGCCACCAATTACGGAGGGCACCCCTGTTTCATCCTTGCAAGCATTTAACCACGAAACGCTGACGGGTATGCTGACTCAAATCAATAATGGTTAATTCATGTGTTCTGACGTGATTCTGCTTAGCTAATGTTGCGTCGCAAAATAAAATCAGCCGTTACCAAGGCGGCATCTGCCGTGAATTCATCGGCCAAAATACGGGCGGCTGCTTCACCGTGGGTAACCGCTATAAAACCAGCCACTTCACCATCGCGGTTCGTAGGCAAGAGGTTGCTGGGAATTAAGAGGTCATAAATAAACAGGGATTCGGCATGAAAGCCCAGCGGCGGTGTGGGTCTGCGCATCTCCATTCGGCCAGCCGGCTGAATACCCGCTGCAATCGCCTGCGGAATACCTGCCTCTTCCCACAATTCACGGCGGGCGCAAACCCAGGGTGTTTCATCGGCGGAAATGCCCCCAGCGCTCAGGTTATCGAGCTTACCCGGGTCAATGTGTTTGTTTTCACTGCGGCGACCCAACCAGATTCGACGATCTTCGGTAAAGCCATTCATGTGACTGGCCATGCTTTTGAGACCAAAGGTCCGAAACGCAGCCCGCTCGAGCTGAAATAGGGCGTGTCCTTGCTGATCTAAAAAGGCAAATTCCTCATTTCGCCAGCCGGGTATAAATCCCCCTTCGCGCATCCGCCTGGCTAAGGCATTCCAGGTTTGACTGAGCAGGGCAGGACGCTCCCCGCTAACGAGCAGCCGCTGCGGCTCAAGATGAATGCCAGTAATGGGACTAGCCTGAAGCGATTGCTTGATGAAGGCAAAAAAATCGCCTTGTAAATAACCGACTGTTTGACCTAATTTACTCGCAGTTGGAATGGCCAGGTAAATCGGTACATAGTCAGCAGGCACGGAGCGTGCTGTGTTCTGGAGCATTTCCTCTAGGGCTGCCAAGGTGCTGGGTGTGAGTGCATTCATGTGACTTTAGTGTACGAGAAAATCAACTCTACTTGGTAGATAGCAGTGCCCGATAACTAAGACTACTTTCGTATTTATCGATCACTTGATCGAATAAAAAATAACTTACAGCATGATTAAAAAATAAAAAGTCAATGGCTAAATAAAATAAAAAAGGGGAATAAAAGATTGCTTATTTTTTAAGCAAGCCAGCTCATCCTATAAAAATTCAATACTTAGGAACACTTTTAATAATTTATCCACATCCGCTGTGGATAACTTTAGGTGAAATAAATTGATTGACTTTTAAAATCATTTTGGAATGCAGCAACACTCACTTTTAAATAATACGGTGGTCCCGCCGACAGGAATCGAACCTGTATCCCACGCTTAGGAGGCATGTGCACTATCCATTGTGCTACGGCGAGTAATGGCGTTAAAAGCAGACTGTTAAAAACCGCACAGCGCCCAAACTGTATTCGTTAAAGCAACCATCATGTCTGGCCTAAAGTAAGCCATAAATGTAAGGGCAAGTACAGCAAGAACGAGAGTGAATAAAGCAAGCTCTTGCCATCGTCGTTTTCGAGGGGGTTGCGTAAATAGGTAGCGCATACTGAATTGTAACCAGCCATCGCATGTTTGCCAGGAGGCCTAATTAAATTGACTGAGGGCGCCCAATAGCACGCTCTTGAATCGGCAAATTAATCAACGCAGCAAAAATACCCAGGCCAATTGCAATCATCCATACCAAATCATAAGTTCCAGTGCGATCATATAAAAGGCCGCCGAAATAAGCACCGCAAAAACTCCCCAGCTGATGCGAAAAAAAAACCAAACCTGAGAGCATGCTCAGGTACTTCACGCCAAAAATTTGAGCGACAATAGCGTTGGTAAGGGGTACCGTAGAGAGCCATAAAAAGCCCATTACCGCAGCAAAGAGGTAAGTTGAAAAGGGCGTGATTGGCATCAATACAAAGAGTGCGATGGCAATGGCGCGGCTCGCGTAGATACCCGAGAGTAAATAACGCTTTGGAAAACGCTGGCCCAAGACGCCTGCATAAAATGTGCCGAACACATTAAAGAGACCAATCAAGGCGAGAGCAGTGCTGGCGACTGCGGGTGAGCCAATCGACGGGACTGCCTTAGATAGATCGCTGAGGTAAGGCGCCAGATGCACTGAAATAAATACCACCTGAAAGCCGCAAACAAAATAACCCATGGTGAGCAACTGAAAGCTACGGTTATGCATAGCCTCACGCAGCGCCTCTGCAATGGTTTGATTGCCCAATTGCAAATGGGGTGACCCCGCAGGCTCCCTAAGCTTAAGGGCAATCGGCAGCATAAATGTAGCCATTAAACCCAGCAGCAGTAATGCGTCTGCAGCACCAAAATACGTTATCAAGCCCTGCTCCACCGGAATCATCAGAAACTGACCAAAGGATCCCGCTGCCGCAGCAATGCCCATCGCCCAAACTCGTTTGTCCGCGGTGACGTTACGACCCAAAATACCATAGACCACGCTATAGGTGGTTGCCGTTTGCGCTAAACCAATCAAGAGGCCGCCAGCCAATGTAAAGTTCAGGGCATCGCTTGAGAGTGCCATTCCCACCAGCCCTGCGGCATAGAGAATACCGCCCATCACGATGATCCGAAAGGCACCAAAGCGATCCGCTAAGGCGCCAGTAACTGGCTGAAGTGCGCCCCAGATTAAATTTTGCAGGGCAATAGTAAGGGCAAAGGTCTCGCGATCCCATCCATTGGCAACGGTGATGGGTAAATTAAATAATCCAAAGCCATGGCGAATACCCATCGATAGGGTAACGAGCAGACCGCCATAAATCAGAACCTGTTTGAGCGGCAGTGACCCGCTGTGAAATTGGCCTGGCATGCGATGAAGTGCCTAAATAGCCTGCTTGTTTCGTAATGCGGCGATTTGTTCTGTACTCAGGCCTAGGCGCTCGCGCAGTACTTCATCGGTGTGTTGCCCTAATGTGGGTGGTGCCATGCGCACTTCGACGGGGGTTGCGGATAATCTCATGGGGCTGTTAACCAATTTCATGGTGCCGGCAGTGGGGTGTGGCAGTTGCATTTCAATTTGGCGCGAGACGACTTGCTCGTTTGCAAACACTTCTTCTAAATCATTGATCGGTCCACAGGGTACGTTAACTTTTTCTAAAGTAGCAATCCAATCGGCTTTGCTTTTGCGCTTGGTCATTTCAGATAGAAGCGGGACTAGGATTGAGCGATGTGCAACGCGTGATGGGTTATCGGCGAAGCGAGTATCGTCTGCTAAATCTTCTTCGCCACCAGCCTTTACAAATTGACGAAATTGCTTATCGTTGCCAACCGCAATAATCATCCAGCCATCCGAGGTTGGAAAAGTTTGGTACGGCACAATGTTGGGGTGGGCATTGCCCCAGCGTCGCGGTGCAACGCCAGTACACAAATAATTACTCGAGATATTGGCCATCATCGCAATTTGGGTATCCAGCAGAGCCATATCAATGTATTGACCCTCGCCAGATCGATCGCGATGAATGACCGCGGCCAAAATAGCAGAGCTGGCGTACATCCCGGTAAATAAATCCACAATCGCAACCCCGGCCTTTTGTGGGCCGCCGCCCGGCAAATCATCTGCCTCACCAGTCACGCTCATAAAGCCGCCAAGGCCTTGAATAATAAAATCATAGCCAGGACGCTGGGCATAGGGCCCTGTCTGGCCAAAGCCGGTCACCGAGCAGTAAATCAGATCGGGTTTTTGTAACTTCAGGCTGTCGTAGTCGAGCCCGTATTTTTTTAATTGACCCACTTTGTAGTTTTCGATCACTACATCGGACTCTCGGGCGAGCTCGCGGATGATGTCTTGACCCTCAGGGGCGCTGATATCCACGGTAATCGAGCGTTTATTGCGGTTAATCGAGATGAAGTAGGCTGCCTCTGCCGTGTCTTCGCCTTGCGGGTTTTTTGCGAAAGGAGGCCCCCAGTGGCGAGTATCGTCCCCTACGTGTGGGCGCTCGACTTTGATGACGTCTGCACCTAAATCCGCTAAATTTTGCGCGCACCATGGTCCAGCAAGAACCCGACTGAGGTCTAAAACTCGAATATGACTAAGTGCACCCATATCGCAATTTTGGCATGGATGAGCCAAAAATCCGTCGCAGGGGCCAAAGAGGGTCTTTAAATACGCAAGCAAAGCCTATGTAGCGGTAAAAAAAAGAGGCTAATCCCAGACATGACTACAATTTCTGCGCATGGCAACCCGTAAAACCTCCGAATACAGCGAATCGTCGATTCAGGTCCTCAAAGGACTCGAGCCAGTCCGACAGCGTCCTGGCATGTATACCAGGACCGACAACCCCCTTCACATCATCCAGGAAGTGCTTGATAACGCTTCCGATGAGGCTCTGGGTGGCTTTGGCAAGCAAATCATGGTCACCTTGCATGCTGACGGTAGCGTCAGTGTTGAGGACGATGGCCGTGGTATTCCGGTGGGGATGCATCCCACTGAAAAACTACCGGTAGTGCAAATTGTCTTCACTCAGTTGCATGCAGGCGGTAAGTTTGAAAAAGGCAGCGGCGGAGCGTATGCCTTCTCCGGTGGATTGCACGGTGTCGGCGTCTCGGTCACAAATGCCTTATCCAAACGCTTAGACGTTACTGTGTGGCGTGAGGGCCAAATATCTACCTTGAGCTTTGCCGACGGCAATGTGATTGAGAAACTCAAAACCAAGCCGGCTGATAAAGGCGATAAGGCCCATGGTACACGTGTGCGCACGTGGCCTGATAGTAAATATTTCGATAGCGGCGCTATTCCGGTGGCCGATCTAATTCGCTTACTGCGTTCCAAGGCAGTCTTGTTGCCAGGGGTCAAAGTGACCTTGATTCAAGAAAAAAGCGGCGAGACCCAAACTTGGCAATACGCGCAAGGCTTGCGCGGCTACCTTAATGAGGCCCTAGCTCAAGCTGGCCACAGCGCCGAAGTGATTCCTGCATTTGAGTCTGAGCAATACGCCACTGGGAACGCCGATGAAGATACGTTTGCGGAAGGCGAGGGCGCTGCCTGGGTCGTGACTTGGACCGAAGATGGCGCACCCGTGCGCGAAAGTTATGTGAATTTAATTCCGACGCCGGCTGGCGGTACGCATGAGAGTGGCTTACGCGAAGGCTTATTCAATGCCGTTAAAGGCTTTATTGAAATGCATGCCTTGCAACCGAAGGGCGTGAAGTTGATGCCCGAGGATGTTTTTGCCCGTGCTTCGTTCATTTTGTCCGCTAAGGTACTTGATCCCCAGTTCCAGGGGCAAATTAAAGAGCGTTTGAATTCACGCGACGCAGTCCGCTTAGTGTCTAGCTTTTCTAAATCCGCCTTAGAGCTTTGGCTGAATCAGCACGTGGACTATGGCCGCAAATTAGCCGAGCTCGTTATCAAACAAGCCCAAGCTAGAACCCGCGCCGGACAAAAGGTAGAGAAGAAAAAATCATCTGGGGTTGCCGTATTGCCAGGCAAGTTAACGGATTGCGAGAGCCAAGACATTGCACTGAACGAACTCTTTTTAGTCGAAGGTGACTCTGCAGGCGGTTCAGCCAAAATGGGTCGCAACAAAGAGTACCAGGCTATATTACCGCTACGCGGCAAAGTCCTTAATACCTGGGAGGCAGAGCGCGATCGCTTGTTTGCGAACAATGAAGTGCACGACATTGCGGTTGCGATCGGCGTCGATCCCCACGGCCTAAATGATGCGCCTGATTTATCCAATTTACGCTACGGTAAGATTTGCATTCTGTCGGATGCCGATGTAGATGGCTCCCATATTCAGGTTTTATTACTCACCTTGTTTTACAAACACTTTCCAAAGCTGCTGGATGCCGGACATGTGTACATTGCAAGACCACCCCTGTTTCGGGTGGATGCGCCAGCACGCGGCAAAAAACCGGCACAAAAAATATACGCCTTGGATGCCAGTGAACTCAATGCGATCGAGGACAAATTGCGTAAAGATGGTGTTCGCGATAACGCATGGCAAATTTCGCGCTTCAAAGGCCTTGGCGAGATGAGTGCGGAGCAGCTATGGGACACCACCTTGAATCCCGATACTCGCCGCTTACTCCCCGTTACTTTAGGCGTCATGAGCGAGCAAGACACTTATAAAACCATGGACATGCTGATGGGTAAATCCGAATCGGGCGCCAGGCGGGATTGGCTAGAAGAGCGTGGCAATGAAGTGGAGGCAGATATTTAATGGCAACGCGCAAACCCAATAAAGCCCCTAGCATGCAAGAGCAAGCGGATTTGTTTGCTATCGAAGCCATTGGCTCAAATTCTAATTTACCTCCCACTCCACCACGTGGATCATCCGACAGTATGGATGGCGACGGAAGCGATGGATTAACGCTGGCGGTCTATGCCGAGCGGGCATATTTGGATTACGCCATTAGTGTGGTGAAGGGCCGCGCCTTGCCAGAAGTAGCCGATGGTCAAAAGCCAGTGCAGCGCCGCATTCTGTTTTCGATGAGTGAAATGGGTTTACGCTCCGACGCCAAGCCAGTCAAAAGTGCCCGCGTAGTTGGTGATGTGCTCGGTAAGTTTCATCCGCATGGCGATCAATCGGCTTACGATGCCTTGGTTCGATTGGCTCAAAGTTTCTCCCTGCGTTATCCCCTGATGGATGGGCAAGGTAACTTTGGCTCACGCGATGGCGATGGGGCTGCCGCAATGCGTTACACCGAGGCGCGCCTAACCAAGATTGCAACGCATTTACTCCTCAGTGAAATCGATGAGGGTACGGTTGAATTTGCGCCTAACTATGATGGCTCGTTTCAGGAGCCTAAGTTGTTACCGGCGCGTTTGCCCTTTGTTTTACTGAATGGTGCCTCAGGCATTGCTGTGGGCATGGCCACTGAAATTCCATCGCATAATTTGCGCGAAGTGGCTGCTGCTGCAATAGCCCTAATGAAATCTCCCAATATGAGCATGGCTGATTTATTGGCGATTGTTCAGGGCCCTGATTTTCCTGGCGGCGGACAGATCATTTCATCGGCAAGCGATATTGCCCAGATTTACGAAGGTGGTCGCGGCAGCCTTAAGGTGCGGGCACGTTGGTCGGTAGAGGAATTGGCGCGGGGCCAATGGCAGATTGTGGTGAATGAATTACCGCCTGCGACATCAACCCAGCGGGTGCTGCAAGAAATTGAAGAGCTGACCAATCCCAAAATTAAATTAGGGAAAAAATCATTAACGCCGGATCAAAGTAACGTCAAAGCCAGTATTTTGAACGTACTCGATTGCGTGCGCGACGAATCCAGCAAAGACGCTGCAGTGCGTTTGGTATTTGAGCCCAAGAGTAAAAATGTGGAAGTCAATGATTTCGTTAATTTACTGCTAGCCCATACCTCGCTTGAGTCTAATGCACCGATTAATCTGGTGATGATTGGTAATGATGGTCGGCCGCGGCAAAAGAATTTAAAAGACATTATTTCCGAGTGGGTCGCTTTCCGGGTGGCAACGGTAACGCGTCGCACGGAACATCGCCTGGCGAAGGTGAATGCCCGTATTCATATTCTGGAAGGTCGTCAGATCATTCTGCTGAATATCGACAAGGTAATTAAGATCATTCGCAATAGCGATGAGCCAAAAGCGGATCTGATTACGGCATTTAAGCTGAGCGATCGCCAAGCCGAAGACATTTTAGAGATTCGCTTACGTCAATTAGCTCGCCTTGAAGCAATCAAGATCGAGCAAGAATTGGCCGAGTTGCAGGCGGAAAAAGCGGATTTAGATGGCCTCTTACAGAATGATTCGACCTTACGTAAACGCATCATTAAAGAGATTGAATCCGATGCGAAAGAATTCGGTGATGAGCGCCGTACCATAGTTCAAGAGGACAAGCGCGCAATTGCCGAAACGAAAGTGATTGATGAACCGGTAACGGTGATTGTGTCGCAAAAAGGCTGGGTGCGGGTACGCCAAGGGCATGAACACGATGCCCAGCAATTCTCCTTTAAATCCGGCGATGCGCTGTATGCGACCTACGAATGCCGCACCGTAGATGTGATGCAGGGATTTGGTAGTGATGGCCGCGTTTATACCGTCCCAGTGAGTGACCTGCCTGGCGCGCGTGGCGATGGCGCCCCTCTTACCAGTTTTATTAATCTTGCGGCCGGTTCACAAATGGCAGCCTATTACGCAGGTCAAGTAGATGATTTGGTTTTGATTTCAACGCGGGCAGGCAATGGATTTTTGGCAAATGTGGCCGATATGCTCACGCGCAACAAAGCAGGTAAGTCGTTTATTGGCGTCGACAGTTCGTTTAGTGCTGGCGACGCGCCATTGGGTGTAAGTAAGGTGCGCCCCGGCATGAAACAGGTTGCCTGCCTCTCTGAAAGTGCCCGTTTATTAGTGTTCCCCCTGACTGAGCTCAAACGATTACCTACAGGTGGTAAGGGCGTTATTTTGATGGGTCTCGAAGACAAAGAACGTCTTTCAGCCGCCATTGCAGTTGGCCCCGATGGCGCAACGTATTTTGGCGCTGGCCGAGCAGGGAAGCCGTCGCAATTAAGTTTGGATAGCAAAACTTTGAAATCGTTTGCTGGCAATCGCGCGCGCAAGGGACATTACTTAGAGCCCCGCTTAAAAGATGGAAAGCTGAGCTCGAATTAAGTTGCCGCTTTCTGCTGGGCCTTACTCAATCTCGGCGATGAGTTCAATTTCAACACAGGCGCCGAGCGGTATCTGAATTACCCCAAATGCACTGCGGGCATGTTTACCGGCTTCGCCAAATACTTCAAATAAAAGCT